>NZ_JXLC01000001.1:0-259589 GCF_001886225.1 Enterococcus silesiacus
CGATAGCCCTCATGGGTGTTTGTCCCAACCTTATCCAAAATTTAGAATTTTTTGGAAAACAGCTAGGTTCTTTATAAGTTATTTTAGTTTAAATACATTACTTACCAATTTCCAATATTACATTTATACCACTGATAAGATCATTACATAAAATATACGTTACAATAAAAATGTAAGAAATTACAAAATAAAACAAAAAGGTGGTTTTCATTATGTTGAACAAAAAGTGGTTAGTTGTATTGGGATTGGTCAGTATTTTTTGTTTTACCCAGCAAGCAGAAGCTGAAACGACACTCGATACATCACAAGACGCTAGTGCATCACAAGTAGCTGAACCAACCAATCTTCTTATTCCAAATATCCCGATCAATAATTATGGTAGTATAAGTCTCCTCTTTTCCGATAGAGGAAGAACCATTCAGTGGAGACCTTATTTATTTAATCAAGAAGAAGTGGTTAATTTTTCTGGATCAATTCGGATTTCTTTAGGCAGTTATTCTAAGACCTATAATGTCAATGGAGCACGTGGTGTTCTTGATTATGATAAGATTCCTAGAGGATGGTACAACATTGAAGCTTTTGGATATGCAACTGACGCCTCCCAGAAAACTTATAAAATTGGTGGAGGAGCAATCGGTGTTGTTTACTAAGAACTGAGGTTGTGACAAAAGCCATTTAGACAACAATTAAAACAACGAGACTGGGACATAAGTCCCAATGAAAAATCCAGATACCAGTCAACTTGATTGGCATCTGGATTATTTTTTTGTACAAAAATAAGAACACCTTTGCTAAAATAAAAGTGACTAAACCAATAAACTAGCGAGGTGTTCTTATGTTTAAAAATTATACCACAAATCAAGTCGTTCTTCCTCTAGATTTTAGTTTTCAGTTAGGAAAAAATGATAGTGCATTTACCATTGATCCATTAGTTGAAAGTATTCCAGAGGAACGCTTTCTTCCTTTTCACCATCAAATGGGGCCTTTTATCATCCAAAAATGATGATGAAGATGATTTTATGTGCCTACACACAATCCGTGTTTTCTGGTCGAAAGATTGAAGCCTTGACGAAAGATAATATTCGCATGATGTGGCTTAGTCAAAGTTATCAACCTAGTTATCGAACCCTCAATCGTTTTCGAGTGAATCCTTTAGTGAATACACTCCTTTGGGGGTGCTTTGTCCAAACGGACGGAAAATGAATTTTCGAAATTATTCTATTCGTACAGATAAGTATGCTTTTAAACGGTATAAATGTGAAGACTGCTCAAATTGTCCTCTTCGAAGCCAATGTACAAAAGCGAAGAGTGACAAAAATCGTGAGATTAAAAAGAACATGAACTGGGAATACTTTAAAGCAACGATTCAACAGCTACTTTCAGAAGAAGAAACAGGGAAACTCTATCGCCAACGAAAAATTGACGTCGAACAAGCTTTCAGACATCTGAAGGCTTGTTTAGGGTTCACTCGTTTCTTTGTTCGAGGGAAACAGCAGACACACAATGAAATTGGATTCGCGTTAATGGCAGTAAATTTAAGGAAATATAGGCTAAGTAAGCTAGAAAATAAGAAGAATTCTCCCAATAATCTAAAAAATAGAAGACAGAAAATCATTTTTTACGATTTTCTGTCTTCTATTTTACGGTTCTTGTGACTTACGTCCCAAGCTCTGTCTATTTTTTTATCACTTAAATTCTAGCTCATTCTGCTTGAAATCGTGCTTCTACACGATAAATCGGTTGTCCTTTAGCAGAAAACTTTGCTTCATACTCCGTCATGATATTTCCTTCATAGTCACTAGCGTGTAAATCCAACCAGACCTGCTCCAAAATCATCCCATATTTTGAAAAGCTGCTTAACGAATACTCAAACAACCCACGATTATCTGTTTTAAAATGAATTTCACCATTCGGTTTTAGAATTTTTTCATCTGTCGCTAAAAAAGTCTTGAACGTTAAACGACGTTTCTCGTGACGTGTTTTTGGCCAAGGATCAGAAAAGTTCAAATAAATTTGATCCACTTCGTTTTCTGCAAAATATTGCGTTAGTTCTTCTCCATTGACATGCAGCAATTGTAAGTTAGGTAGTTCTTCTTCTAGCGCTTTTTCTAATGCAATCGAAAGAACACTTAATTGCATGTCGATCCCAATATAATTAACTTCTGGATTAGCTTTTGCCATTCCTACTACAAATTGTCCCTTACCAGAGCCGATTTCAATATGAATAGGGTGAGTATTCCCAAAACGTTCAGCCCAACGTCCTTGCCACTTTTTAGGCTCATCAACAACTAATTCAGGATGACTAGCCAACAGTTCCGCCGCTCCAGGTCTTTTTCTCATTCGCATGTTTTATGTTTCCTTTCTTTGATCACAAATTTTAAGAGGGTAGAACAAAACAGGTATCGTTTTGCGCTGCCCTCTATTATTTAAGTAAACGGTGAGCGCCATATGCTCAACCCTTTAATACCCAAAAGCTCGTTTCAGCTTCAAAATTTCGGCATTCATTGCTCGTTTTTCTCCTGATTGATGATGTCGGAGAATTTCTTGTAAAAAGTTAAATAACGCATACCATTTGATTCGCGTCAACGCTTCCTCACTTGGACGCATGCCATAAGATAACAGCCACTTGTTCCAGCTTCCTCGTGGAACGTAATGTCCGAGCAACATGCCAAGATCTAACGCTGGATCAGCAATCATAACTGAATCCCAATCCACTAAATACAGATAATTATTTGAGACGATCCAATTTCGATGGTTGACATCGCCATGAACGACCATATAATTATGAACAGAATAATTTGGTATATTCTCTTGCAGATAATGATACACTCTGGCAAGATACGAATTATTTTGAAGTTCCTTAGGCAATCTCTCGCCATATGCTTGGAGCATCATTGTAGGTGAATAGATCTGACCACCGATTTTTTCCAGCATGCTTTTCAGCATATGTGAATGGTGTAAATGGTAAAGAACATCCACAACGTCATTTCTTTGACCGATTTCTTGGGCTTTGAGTACTTGACCATCCAACCATTCTTGCGCTGTTAATATATCGCCAGTCACCGTTCGTTTCGTCCAAACTAGCTTAGGGGCAATTCCTTCTTTAGACAATGCAGCCAAAAGAGGAGAAGTATTTCTTTTAATAAATACTCTTTCAGTCGCACGTATACCCATGAAAGTTTGGCCAGTTGCGCCTTTTATTGGCTGCAAGCGCCATTCTTTATCCAACTGAAATGCCATGGAAATTATCTCCTATCCTAACAACTTCTACTAATTATTTACAGTAAGTACCATTTTAGCTTCCATAGCGTTCAACGTCAAGCATCTCTCTTGTTCTTTTAACATTCAAACTAGTTTTCTGGTGTACCGCACACTGCATCAACACTGGCAATATAAGCATTTAACAACTTCTCGGTAATTTTTCCGGGTTTTCCTGTTCCCACGATATGATCATTGATTTTTACAACTGGTACGATTTCAGTTAGTGATCCAGAAACAAAACATTCATCTGCCATAAATAATTCTTCTTCATAAACGGCTTCTTCTTTCACTGGAATCCCCAGTTCTCTTGCTAACTCGATAATTTTCTTTTTAGTAATTCCCGGTAAGATTAGATTACCATCTGGATGAGTATACACAGTGCCATCTTTAACTACCCAGAAATTTGCTGCGGAGGCTTCGGTTACTTTGTCGTCGCGGACAAGTACGGCATCATCAAATCCTTGCCGGCGCGCTTCATCCAAGGACAAGACATTGCTCATTAAGCTTAATGACTTGATATCGCAATGTAACCAGCGTGTATCGGGCACTACAGCAACGGTGATTCCTGCTTCCATCTTTTCCACAGGACGCTCATAGGGCCTAATATTAGCCGTTAAGACCCCTTTGACTTTTTCCGGATCTGGCAATGCATGATTTCTTGGCGAATCAATGCCGCGTGTTACTTGAAAATATAGTTTTCCTTCTGTGATTCCTTCGATTTCAACTAATTTTTTTAAATTAACCGTCAACTCTTCTTTTGTAAATGGCAAGTGCATTCTAATTTTTTCGGCACCACTCCATAAACGATTTAAATGTTCTTCTACCATATACAGGTGACCATTATACACTCGAACTACTTCATACAGACCGTCACCGTATTGATAGCCACGATCTTCAATATCGATCGTTACTGCTTCACGTTCAACAATTTGATCATTCCATAAAATATGCATGATTAAGCCTCCATTTTCTTCAAACGATAAGGAACATAAAACTTAGCAAATAAGAACACTTCAACAAGTAGTGCACCGATAACCATTAAACTCTCTTTTAAATCAGGCAAAGCGATCAAAACGAAGACACTAAACAACAGAGCTGCGACAAACAGTAACACAGTGATAAGCGTACTTACTGCTTGCTTTTTCTGTTTATCAGATACTGGATATAGATGTGTCATGACCATATAATCAAACTGTGTATAAATCGGAATCAACTGAAAGCCAATTAAATAAACAAACAGCACGGAGACACCCATTGAAATCCAAAATTCTTTTAAGAAAAATAAAATCACTCCAGCAACTAATACCAAGCGAATAAATAAGCCACTATATTCAGAGCCTCTCAAAAAGCTGCGGGCGTATAAATATAAATACGTATTTTGACTTGTTTTCTTGATTTTACTTAACAATGGATCAAGGAATTTCCGACGCTTGACACTGCTGGAAATTTCGGGCACATCGGTAAATAAGTGAATGAATTGATAAATTCGATGCATCCGATTTTTTTCTTTGCGGATCATATTCTCCCAGTCTAATGATACTGCCTGTTCTTTCTTGTTTAATATTGAATAGAAGAATACAGCTTGTCCAAGCGCTACAAGTGGGCCCACTACCGGCAAAACATATAAACTAAGCACGATCGCTAACAAGCTGGTCACTAGCCATAAAACAAACCATTGACCATATGCTCTTTCGGAAATCTGATACAGCTCATATTTCTGCAAGCGTAAATGACTGCTTTTTAAAATCCCCAGCATCACGATAAAATAGAGAAATGTCGAAAATGCCCAGCCTGTTGAAACAACAACTAACGGCATCGACATACCACCTAATAAAAACAACGCAACTAACGGCAACCAAAAAGAATAACGCAAGGCACGATTTAAATAGGCGTTCATTTCAGGTTCCTTCGGTAAAATAAACACTTTATCCGCTTCTGCCGCCAATGTCGCAATACGGCCAATTTGTAATACCACTAGCCAAAAAACAACAACGATCGGTCTACCCCAGACAAAATTTCTCGGTAAGGTCTTTAGCACTTGGGAGTAATAGAAACCTAAACCGCCTAGCAAGAAGACACACACCAAAATGAAATGGTCGTTAAATACGTATCGCATATACTTCATCATTTTTTTCAGATGGCGTGATAAGCGAATGCCAAAAAATCCAGACATACTACCCCACCTTTTCTTCTTTTGTTAATACAATATAAATATCATCCAAAGAAGAGCCTGGTAAACTAAATTCTTCACGCAATTCTTCCATTGAACCAACGGCTCGGACTTCCCCGTCATGTAACACGACAAAACGATCACAATATCGCTCAGCAGTTGCTAAAATATGGGTCGACATCAAAATCGCCGCTCCTTGATTTCGCATTTCATCCATTAATTCTAATAAGGCATGAATCGCTAGTGGGTCCAATCCTAAAAACGGTTCATCGATGATATATAAGCTAGGTTCAATCAAAAAGGCACATAAAACCATCACTTTTTGTTTCATTCCTTTTGAAAAATTTGCTGGAAACCAGTCTAATTTATTTTCTAAACGGAATGTTTTTAACAGAGCGTCTGCGCGTTTAAAAGCTTCTTCAATCGGGATATCATACGCCATCGCCGTAATTTCAATATGTTCTCTTAACGTTAACTCTTCATATAAGGAAGGAGTTTCCGGAATATAACCGATTTTTTTTCGATAGCTTTCCGGTTGTTGTCTCAATGTTTCTCCATCAATCGAAATTTTCCCTTTTTGCGGTGTTAACAAACCAATCACATTTTTGATCGTAGTACTTTTCCCCGCACCATTCAAACCTATCAAACCAACCATTTCACCAGATTTCACTTCAAAATTAATATCTTTTAAAACAGGGATATGGCCATAGCCTCCTGTTAAATGTTCAATTACTAAACTCATTTAGATACCTCCAACTATTTTTATCGTGAACCTATTATACCACGAACTTTTTGAAGGTTTCATGAACTTTTTCTCCCAAATAAAATTCAAGGTATGGTAAAGTAAAAGAAACAGCTAAAAGAAAGAAGGGACACCATGACAGATTGTATTTTTTGCAAGATCGTCGATCAAGAAATTCCTAGCTATAAAGTCTATGAAGATGATCAAGTTTATGCTTTTCTAGATATTACCCAAGTGACGAAAGGCCATACCTTACTGATCCCCAAAAAACATGTAACTGATATTTTTGACTATGAGCCGGAACTCGCTGGCGAAATTTTTGCACGCGTCCCTAAAATAGCACGTGCACTGGAACAAGCCTTCCCAGAAATGCAAGGGTTAAATATTATCAATAATAATAAAGAACTCGCTTATCAATCTGTTTTCCATTCTCATATTCATTTAATCCCACGCTATGGAAAATCAGACGACTTCTCTATTCATTTTGGAAATAATCAAGAAGCGTATTCTCCCGTTGAAATGCAGGAAATCGCTGAAAAAATCATGAAGCAGGTGAAATAATTATGGGAAAATTTTCTAAAGGAATTTTATTTGGCGCACTTGTGGGCGGCGTGGGCGGCTTACTCTTTGCCCCAAGAAGCGGCAAAGCCACACGTCAAAAATTTGTCGATGAATTAGAGGATTGGTCTGACTTAAAAGAAGACTTTACGGATAAATTGGATCAATTCAAAGAATCTGCACAAGCATTACAAGCGGCGGCCGATATGTACATTGAACCCTTTATCGATGGCATCAACCAAGATGTTGAAAATTTTATGTTTCAAGTAGAGCCTAGAGTGGAGCAAATCCAAGAACAAGTCGAAAAAATTCAGTCTGAATTACCAGATATGCCATTAGAGGACTAGACATCTTTTCAAGGATGGGATGTTTTTCACTGCATTTCGTCCTTTTTTCATTTTACTTTAAATAATTGCCTTTTTTGGAATAAACAAATCGATCGTGTAATGGACTATCTAGAATACCCTTTTTAAATTTGTTCATTTTATAGAGGAAATTGTGTCCTAAATTCGAAAATTTATTGAAACTATTGCATACGTATTTCTTTTATGAAACATAGTGTGGTATAGTAGTAACCGTGAGAATTAATTTCTACATAATAAAAAATAAAATAAACCTAGGAGTGCTAAACAGAATGAAGAAAAAATTAATCTTAGCTGCAGCAGGCGTATTTAGTATTTTTGCATTAGCTGCATGTTCAACTGGTTCACAAGACATCGCAACATTGAAAGGCGGAAGCATCACTGTTGAAGATTTCTACAACCAAGTGAAGTCACAACCATCAAGCCAACAAGCGGTTCAACAAATGATTGTTTACAAAGTATTTGAAGACAAATATGGTAAAGATGTTTCTGATAAAGATGTTCAAGCTGAATTTGATAAAACGAAGAAAAGCATCAAAGATCAAGGTGGTAACTTCGACGAGCAATTAAAACAAGCGGGTATGACAGAAAAATCATTGAAAAAACAACTTAGACAAGGCTTAGCTTTCCAAGCGGGTATGAAAGCACACGTTAAAATTACTGATGAAGATCTAAAAGCTACTTGGGAAACATTCCACCCAGAAGTAGAAGCACAAATCATCCAAGTTGCGACTGAAGATGAAGCCAAAGAAATCAAAAAACAATTAAATGACGGCGGCGACTTCACAAAAATCGCTAAAGAGAAATCAACTGATGAAGCAACTAAAAAAGATGGCGGCAAAGTGAAATTCGACTCTCAATCAGAAACAGTTGCTGAACCTGTCAGAACAGCTGCTTTCAAATTAAAAGATGGCGAAATTTCTGAACCGATCCAAACAACAGATCCAACAACTTACCAATCAGCATTCACTATTGTTAAAATGGTAAAAAATAAAGAAAAAGGCAATGATATGGCTCCTTACAAAAAAGAGTTGAAAAAAATTGCTGAAACAAACAAATTAAGTGATCAAGAGTTCCAAAGCAAAGTGATCTCTGATGTATTAACTGAAGCAAATGTTAAAATGAAAGACGAAGCCTTCAGCGGTATCATGTCTAACTTAATTCAAACAAAAGATTCAGCTAACTCAAGCGATTCTTCTGCAAAAGAAGAAAAAGAATCTAAATCAAGCAACTCTGAAAAATCGAAAGATTCTTCAAGCAAGACAGAAGAATCATCAAGTAAAACTGAAGAATCTTCTAAATAAGCAGTAAACAAAAAAAGAGATGAATGTCATCTCTTTTTTTGTTGTATTATCTTTGAAAAACTACGACAAAAAGTTCATAGACGATCAACAATTCTTCTGAAAAAGTCAGTTTGTAGCCTTTTAGCTCTTGTTCAAAGTACGGCTGATGAACCTGACGCCAATACTTTAAGGTCCGATCTCCTTCTCCTTCAAGATAACCATGCACTTCTGATAGTTGAGAATAAGGCAATACATCTACCACTTTTGTACAAATAATAGCCTGTGCATGCTGCTTCCCATCTAAAAGTACACTGTACTGTCCAACTGCTGGCATCGTTTCTTCTTCCAAACCAAGTTCATATAAAAGATGTAGCGATGAGGTTCCTCTTTTTTCACCTTTAAGAACGTGTGCTAACCATTCATCTGCCATCTCAGGTGAATCACCAAAAGCCCATGCTTCATAATAATCATGCAAGATTCCATGTTTTTCTTTAAATTGCGTCCATAACTCTATCACTGATTGATTCATCTAGTTCTTCTACTCCCTTAAATATCTTTTGGTACATAGAAACTACGATTATCTAAGCCAAAGATACGATCAGTATATTGCCCTGGTTCTGTTTGGCGGACTGAACCTAGCATCATCTGGATCGACGCATCGATATTGTCGATTTGATGCAAGACTTCTGCTTCCATAATTCGTGGTCTTACAGGCGAGCCATATTCTAATAAACCATGATGCGCTAAAACCATATGACGTAAAACAATCACATCTTCATCATTCTCATCGATTTTCAACGCAATACACGCTTTAGTAATTTCTTCATCTACAAGAACCAAATGACCAATCAGATTTCCCGATAATGTATATTCAGTAGTCATAGCACCAGAGAGTTCTTTGACTTTACCTAAATCATGTAAAATGATTCCAGAATAAAGTAGTGCTGCATTTAACTCATTGTATTCTTTACAGATCGCTTTACCTAAGCGCAACATAGAAACCGTATGATAGGCTAAACCATTTGCAAAGGCGTGATGGTTCCTTTTCGCAGCTGGGTAATCAAAAAATTCTTTCTGATATTGTGTTAACAAGTAACGAACGATTCGTTGCCAATGGGCGTTGGTAATCTCAAAAACGGTTTGATTGATTTCTTCAACCATCTCTTCGCGTTTTAGCGGCGCTCGCTCCATATATAATGCCGGCTCACTAGGCTCATCAGGGCGTGCAACCCGCATATGAATGATCTTCACTTGAGGATTGCCTTGATAGACTTCTCTTTTTCCATTTAAAAGAATGACACTTCCAGCGATGAAACGGCTGATTTCTTCTTCTGATGCATCCCAATATTTGCCGTCGATCGTACCTGATGTATCTTGAAAAGTGAAGGCAATAAATTTTTTACCATTTTTGGCCGTACGGACATCTGCATTTTTGATCAACAGAAATAATTCAAACATTTCATCTACAGTTAACTCACGGATTTTCTTCATACTTAGGCTCCTTCTAATTCTATAATCGGTTGTTTTAGCTCTTTATAATAGCTTACCATTTCTTGGTCCGAAGAAAAACAAATGACTTGCTGCTGCTGAGAGAAGACTGCAAATAGTTGCGCTAATTGTTTTTTTCTTTGGCTATCGTAATGTAGCCAGCCGTCATCTACTATAATCGGGCACAGACTATTGTGTTCTTGTAAATAGAGAAAAGCAAAACGAACCGCCATAATCACTTGATCTCTTGTCCCCGTGGATAATTCATGCAACATGAACCGCTGTTGGTCCTTGCGAACAACGATCAGCTGTCCTTCATGCAGCTGAATTGCTCGATAGGATTGGGCGGTTAGCAATTGAAAATAATTTGTAGCTTTTTTCAATAGATTAGGCAATTGTTTTTCCGATAACTCTGTTAAAAGATCGATGAGCAACTGACCTGCTAATTGGTCTGCTGACCAGCTTAACGCTAATTCTTCAATCTCTGTTTTTACTATCGCTTGCTCCTGGTAAAGTTCATCTAAAGTCCCATCTGATAACATTTGTTGACGTTGATAAAGTAATTTTTGTTCTTTCTTCTGTAATTGGTGAATCGCTTCTTCCAGTTCTTTAAGTGTTTTAGCTAATTCTTGCTGTTTTGCTGGTAACTGTTCCGTCTCACTGTTATCATCGTATAGCCCAGCTAACATGTGTTGCAGTTCATTTTTCCTCTTATGATTGCTGGAAGCTGTTTGATAGCTGCGCAGTTTGTCAGGGATTTCATTGATTGAGCTGATTTGAAAATGATGCATCAATGTGCGTCCTTGCTCGATTACCTGCTGCTGCTTATCTTTTAGTTCCCGAATCGATTGGCGTGTATAGGCATCTGCTTGATATTCTTGTGCAAAGCGGACTTTCTCCATTTTGTCAGCAAACTCGCTGATTACGCGCATTCGTTCTGCTAATGACATTCCTGCAATCGGTAATTTGGTTGTAAAGCGTTTCGTTTGCTCAGAGATTGCTGTGACACGTTTTTGATCCTCTTGTAGTTGATACTCTAATTCCTGATTCGTTTTAATCAAGATCAAATAGCGAGTGATGTCTGCACGATAGTTCAGCCAAAACTCCACTTTATCCATTTTACCTAGATGGTTTTCTTTGACCTTTTGAGCAATAAAATGGGCTGTTTCTTGCTCTTCTTCATTTAATTTTTTAATCTCAGCCTTAATCTTAATTAGTTGGTCATTCAAATAATCCAATTGTGATAATTTTTCCTGCCACTGTCGTTTTTCATTTTCATAGGGATCTTTAGACTGATAAAAAAGCGGTAATACGCCTATAATCAAACTTACTAAGCTAACAATAAGTCCTCCATAGCGAATCGGTGTTGGTAACAAAAAGCTGATCATAAAAATGATTGCGGCTATTCCACAAAGGAGCGGGTTAAGGCTTTTTTTCTGCTGGCGTTTATTTTTTTGGAACATTTCTTTATTGATTGTTTCAAAGGTACTCAAATTCTCTTCTCGCGTTGCAATTTCTTCCTCTAATAAACGTAAATCAGTTTGAACTGTCTGTAGCTTGATTGTTCGCTCAACGATTGCGTCATGCATCTTTTCGACTTCTTGTTCTCCAAAAGGTAATTGCGGTACTGTTGCTACTTGCCAGCCCCATTGTTTTTCTAGCGGCAGCATTTCTTGTTGGTTTTGTTGAAATGATTGGGTCATCCACTCAACCTCTGCAAGTAATTTATCGATCTCATAGCGTTGATTCAGCAACTGCTGAATGTGTACTTCTTCTGCTAAATAAAATTGATAGTCTTCTGTTTGATCTTCCGTTTCGCTTTGAGCAGCGATGGTTTGATTTAAGCGTAGCAACTCTTCACTCAAAAAGCGGTACTGTTGATAGACAGAAAGCAGCCTTTCTTGCTCTTCTTGGCTGATGATAATACTTGAATTTGATTGTTCGATCGTGTGCAGTTCATTATATAAAGGTAGATTCATAACTTGCTTTTCCACCAACGCCAATGTTGTTTTGATGTCTTGAACTGCTTGTCGTTTTTGGTTGATTTCCTGTTCTGTATCAGCTAATTCAGTAACTAGTTGCTGAAAAGGACGTTCTTTCTGCTCCTTTTCATTGATTCGTTTTTGCAGGTTTTGATACTCTGTCAGCTTCTGATTTAGCGGTGGTTGACTTCCCTTCCCTTTATAAACCGTCTGAGCAGACTTAAAGTAAGCCTCTCTACTCAATAATAGTTGCTGACTTCCTGATAAACCCAAAGAAAGCAACGATGTCTGTAATTCTTCTTCATTCAATTTATCTAATTGATTAAGCTGTTCTTGTTGAAACGTAAAAACGGCTTGAAATAATTCTTTTGTTAATGGATGCAGTATTTTTTCCAGTGTCGCTTCATCGCCTATTTGGTCGTTAAAATAAACCTTAGCCTGACCTTTATTTTGTGCTTTAAAACGTTCTATCTGAACTTCTCCATACACCGGATGACTAAACCACAGACGTCCGCCATATGCACCGCCAGATTTTGGTTGGTAATCTTTTTTCCGTTTGCCTTTGGCCGGAAAGCCAAACAGCATCGCTTGAATAAATTGATAAATGGTCGATTTCCCCACTTCGTTCGTTCCGAACAACAATTGATTTTTTGGTAAAAAAGCGATTTTCTTTTGTTGCCACTTCCCAAAACCGACAAGTTCTATTGCAATGAGTTTCATGTTTGATCCCCCTGAATAACGAAATCTTGCTTGATTCTTTGGTCCGCCTGTTCGAGGCTACGTTCACGCCATTGTTCATTTACTTGGACAACACTTGAAAATAACGGATTCTGAAGTAATTCCTGCAGCGTATCTGAAAAAATCTCTGGCTGTAGATAATTTTGCTCCAATTGGCGTAATAATTCAGGATCAGCTGCAATCATTATTTTTTTAGCTTGTGCTGAGTCTACTACATTTATCTGATGGAGTAATACTGACTGATTGGTTTCCGCTAATACTCGCTCCTGCAAGTACTGAAGTAGTTCTCCACTATCATAGGATCTCTGAAATTCTTCATCGAGTTGTTCCGTCTCAGTTAGTTGAATTTCTTTTAACGTCAACAGACTTTGTTCTTGTACATCATCCAAAAGAGCTTCCATCAAGATAACTAACGCTTCTTGTAAACTTTTAGCCTGTTTTAACGAATAGCTAGCCGATTGCCACATTACTTGGGCAGTTGGCTCAAAACGGACCGTTGCATGACCTGATTCTATAGAAACGATTGCAGCTCCCTGCACTGACCGTTCCTTTTTAGTATGTCCTTGCGGTGTACCTGGATATACGATCAAGGGATCGGCACTCACGATCTCTGGCTGATGAATATGTCCTAAAGCCCAATAATCATAGCCTTTTGACTTCATCTGACTATAGGAGAATGGCGCATAATTTTGCTGCCCATTATTTGATGTATCCCCATGATACATTCCTAGATGAATATCTACCGTCTGATCTTTTAACGGAAACTCATATAATTTATTCTCATTGATCCACGGATGTTCATAGCTAAAACCTGATACCGCAACCTTTTCTTGATTTTTTGTCATAAAATAATGTGTTGCCACTTGCTCCTTTTTAAAAAGAAACATATTTGCTGGAAAATCAAACCAATATCTCTGTTCAACATAGTAATCATGGTTTCCAAATGTCATGATGACAGGAATATCAGCTTGCTCTAAACGCTTCATTTCATCAATAAAATAAGCTTGCGTTCGAATCGAGGTGCGGCTTTGATGAAAAGTATCGCCTGCGAAAATCACTGCATCTACTTGATTTTTGATTGCAATCTCAACGATTGTTGTCAGTACTTTTTGATTGGCTTGCTGCAGCCGCTCAGTAATTGATTTTGGGATTATTTTCAGTCCTTCAAAAGACCGGTCCAGATGTAAATCTGCTGTGTGCAATACTTTCATTTGCTCCTCCTACTCGTCCTGATTCATTTAGTTAATCATATCATTTTATAGAGAATCGGTCAGTAAAAATATACGAAAATTTGTTCGTTTTTTATTTTTTTACAGAAACAAAAACAAAGAGACAAAAATAGAACCGTAAAGTTTCATTTTTCTCTCTTCTTTTTTCTTTATTCTATTGTAATATCAATTTGAACAATTTCACTTTGGGTACCAATCCGCATTGGTGGGCCCCAGGTACCAACACCAGAAGAAACGATCACTTGCGGGCTACTTCTATCCTTGCGATAATAACCATAATCTACTGTAAAATAAGCCTTAGTTACCAAACTAAAGGGAAAAATCTGCCCTTTATGGGTGTGACCTGACAGAATTAACTCATTCGCCGAGTCGTACTCATCAATATTTGAAGGCTGATGATCTAAAATGATTTTTGGTAGATGACTATCTAAGCGTTTAAGCTGCGCCTGAATCGTTTTACGCTGGCCATCTTGAGATCCGATCGGACGGCTGTCTTTTCTGCCTGCAATAATGATAGATTCTCCCACAACTGTCAGTTCATCTTCTAATAGCGTTATGTTAGATGACTCAACAAGTTCTTTCATCTGTTCAAAGGTTGCTCCAGCATCATGATTGCCCCAGCACATATATGTTCCATAGGTAGAAGACAGTCGAGTGAATTGTTCTTTTATCTGTTCTGGCTCTTGAAGGGCTTTAAAATTACCATCAAATAAATCTCCAGAAATCAAAATAATATCCGGCTTCATTTGATTGATTTTGGTGATAATCTTTTTTAATTTATTCGCATCATTGATATAACCTAAATGCACATCGCTGATTAAGATCACTTTTAAATGCTGCTTCTCTGAATTTCCTGAATGATCGATCGTTACTTGATAATCCACTGTTTTAAGCTGCTGTGCTTGCCATGAACCATAACAGAATAAGACTAAAACTAATACCAGCGAACCCAACCAAACAGACATATTTGCCTTTTGCGAGATAGAAGTAATTCTGCTAACAATTACTAAAACTAGATCAGTCAAACCAAACACAACTAAAGAAATAAACCAAACCGACAGCCAGTAACCACCAATTTTACCGATAACTCCACCAACATTCGTTTCAGATAAAAGCAATGTCAGCATGGATGCAACCGCAAATAAACCAATCACACCCCAGACAACTAACGGGTGTCTAAATGAGGTCCATTGTTCCAGTACCATTAGAAATTTACGACCAATATAAAAATTTCCTAAAAAAAATAGTAACGCAATAATCAAAAATGATAATTTATTCATAATATTTCCCTACCTTTTTCCCAACAGCTTGCCCAAACTTCACAATCGTTTCTTGATTATTTTCAGTATTATTGATGATCTCTGGATCAATTACAACCGCATCTTTTTGAAACAGTAAAATCACGGTCGAGCCGCCAAATTCAAACCAGCCCTTTTTTTCAAATCGTTGACACGCTCCAGAATATTTCAGATTCTTGATCTTTCCAACCATTAAAGCACCAATTTCGATTTGAGCAATTCTCCCAAAATTAGTCGTTTCAATAATTGTTACTTCTCGGGAATTTCTAGAAAATACCTGCTCATTATGCGTTGCTATCGGCTGGACGGTATGAAAAATACCTGCTATTTTTCGCTGTTCAAGAATCGTCCCCTCATCCACAAAGTAGTAATGATGATAATCATCCGGAGTTAAACGAAAAATTACAGCCGTTCCACCTTGCCACAACTCAGCCAGGCTAGTGCTGTCCAGTAACTCAGAAAGAGTATATTCAGAATGTTTCACTTGAAAAAGAGACTGTTTATCAATTGGATAAACAGTAACCTTCCCATCACAAGGAGCTGCCAATAAATAGTCAGCTTCTGGTAAAGGCCGTGCTTCTGGCCTGATCTCACGCATAAAAAACTGATTAAATGAGCGGTACGTTTCCAACCGATATTCGTCCATCTGCAGCTTATTTTTTTTAATGAAATTTTTGATCATACTTTTCGAAAAAGTGCTATTTAAATAAACCCCGGCCATTTTTGTAAGCGGAGGTTGAATCAACCCTTTTAAAATAACACGTCCAATCGAATTTCTATATAGGAAATCTAATACCCAGCTATCATCTTCAATGATAGCTTTTGTTTTAAAGCACTTCTCCATGTATTTACTCCTTTGAAAAATTTAGCGAACAAAAAAAGCAACCACAGCACCTACAAAAGCCCCAAAAGCTAGTTTTCTAGGATCAACCTTTTTGATTTTCACTTTCGAAATAAACAAGCCTCCAATAATCAACAATGCCGCTGGATAAACCAATGTAATAGCGATATGCATTCGTCCTGCAATAAAAAATAGCAACGGAATCAATGCCGCGCTACTTGTTACCGGCAAACCTTCGTAATATTCACGACACCCTTCTGTCTGTTCTTTCCTCTCCATTTCAGTCACATTATAGTGAGCTAAACGAATCAATGCTGCTAAAATATAAAATACAAATAATGGCAAATAAATTCCTTGTGTCAAACCAGAGGCATACCCTAAAACTGTTGGGAAAACCCCAAAACTAATCAAATCGGCTAGTGAATCTATTTGAATACCGTAGCACATTTCATTCTTAGTACGTTCTTTCGTATTCGCGACAAATCCGTCAAACATATCGCAAATACCTGAAAACACTAAACAAAAAATAGCTTCCACAATATGTTGAGTTAATGCCAAATACATTCCAACCATAGAAAAAACTGCATTTCCATAGGTCAGTATTACTGTGTAATCATAAATACCAATCATGCTTTTGTTCCCCTATCATTTTTCATTTAGTATTACTATATCATTAAAGTAGCGAAAATTGTAAGATTTTTTGAGATTGCACTTGTTTTCATACTAGAAATAAGAGCGCTTTTTAGCCATATTATGAGCCTACAAAAAAAGCGTTTAAAGATAGCTGAAGATATTTCTTATCAACTATCTCTAAACGCTTTTATAATTATCTCTTAATCGTTATATAAATCACGAATCGGTGTCATGATGATGCGATTCAAATCATTTACAATCAAGCTAAACGCTTGTTCTTTTTGCATCAATTGGTTGATGACTTCTGCTTTTTGAACTTCCGTCGCTAAAGCTTGGGCTTTCTCAGCATCTTCTTCTGAAAATTCTTCTCCGCGCATTTGTTTTTCTTGTAATCCTTGTTGGAACGTTTGGAATTCTTTGAATAATTTGTAAGACTCTTCGTCCGCTTTTACTTCATCATAAGCTTGTTCCAACGCTTTAAATTCCTCTAAATCTCGGATTTCGCGTTCTACCTGATTGGCTGTATCATAAATATTGCTCATTCAATCTCCCTCGTTTCTATAAATTCTTCTCTTTGATTGTACCATTCTTTGATCCCTTTTCAAACCGATTATTCTCCTGTCAAACCACCGAAGAAGTCTTTCAGTCCATTTTTGGCATTGTCCCAGCCTTCTTTGATTTTGCCGCCAATATCTTTGGCCCCTTCCTTGACTTGACCACCGATATCTTTGACGCTATCTTTCCAGGCATCGTTGTTTTCATTTGTTGGCACTTCACCTGCTGGCTGTACAACACCGCCTGTGGCATACGCATCTGCTACTGTAAATGGAGTTTGCGCTGTGTATGGTAAAATCCCTTGTGTCTGGCTGCTGAACACAGTAGAAGCATGTGTCGCACTGCTGCCTTGCAAATAATGGCTTTCACTGGTCTGTTCAAAACCTAACCATGTTGCGACCACTACATCAGGTGTATAACCGACCACCCATTGGTCATTGGTTTTATCTGTATCAAAGTTGGTTTCTGTCGTTCCAGTTTTTCCAGCCATAACATACCCTGCTGGATCAGCATTGATCCCAGTTCCTGAACTAAATACGCCTAAAAGCATACTTGTCATTTGATCTGCTGTATCTTTTGTAATGACCTGTTTCGTTTTAGCGGTCGTATTATCTTCGATCACGGCACCTGTAGAATCGACGATCTTTGTGATCAAATGAGCCTCTGGTTGAACACCGCCATTAGCAAAAGCACTATAAGCATTCGCCATCGTTAACGGAGAAACCCCTGTTTTCAAACCACCAAGAGCTAAACCATAATATTTATCTTCTTTGGCTAAAGGAATCCCAAATTTTTCTGTTTTATCAAATCCTTTATCTAAACCGATTTTATGCAACGTCCAAACCGCAGGTAAATTTAAACTTTCACCTAATGCTTGATACATCGATACTTCACCACTATTAGTCCGGCTGTAGTTTTCAGCTGGGTAATAATCTTGCGGCTTGTCTTCTAGAATACTGTTAGGTTTCATTCCTGATTCTAAAGCTGGTGTATAAACTGAAATTGGTTTCAAGGATGAGCCTGGTGAACGTTTCGTTTGAGTCGCAAAGTTAAAGCCACGATACACATGCTCCCCACGTCCGCCTACGACCCCTTGGACACCACCAGTTTTTGGATCAAGTGCAACGGAGCCACTTTGAACCATTGCTCCATCTTCTGCATTCGGTGGGAATAAGGCATCATTATCGTACGTTTGTTCCATCGCTTTTTGATAGTTTTGATCTAATGCTGTATAGATTTTGTACCCTTTATTCAACAGATCTTCTTCTTTTAAACCATATTTATTGACTGCTTCATCGATGACCGCATCAAAATAATAAGGGTATCGGTAATCTGAATTTTGATCAGAATAATTGTCATTCAATATAGTATTCATATCGACACCCGCTTGAGCATCGGCTTCTCCTTGAGATAATTTGCCATTATCTACCATTAATTGTAAAACCGTATTGCGGCGATTAACTGCATTTTCAATATAGTCTAGTGGATTATAGATTCCTGGTCCTTTTAGCATCCCAACTAAAGTAGCTGCTTCACCGACCGATAACTCACTGGCGCTGATACCAAAATATTTATGAGACGCATCTTCGATTCCCCAAACACCATTACCAAAGTATGAATTGTTCAGATACATTTCTAAAATTTGCTGTTTATCGTATTTTTTTTCGATTTCGATCGCTAAGAATAACTCTCTTGCCTTACGTGTCATCGTTTGTTCTTGGGTGAGGTAGGCATTTTTGGCAAGTTGTTGAGTAATTGTACTACCTCCACCCCCGCCACCAATCATGCCGAAACTCAATTTCCCAACGACTGCCCGTAAAAGTCCTTTGATATCATAGCCATGGTGCGTTTCAAAATTTCGATCTTCCGTTGAGATCAGGGCATCTTTCACATAGGGAGAGATTTGATCGATAGTGACAAATGTTCCTTTTTGACCAAATAGCTTTCCAGCCTCATCTCCATTTTTATCATAGATGACTGTTGATTCTTCCAACCCTTTTTTCAAAGCACCGACATTCGCTGATTTAGCTAATGTAAATAGATAGATACTAGTGACTAAAACGACGACCATTCCCAAAAGCAAAATAATTTTATTGATTTGATATTTTTTCCAAATTCGCTTTC
The DNA here is from genome assembly GCF_001886225.1 of Enterococcus silesiacus. Taxonomy (NCBI): domain Bacteria; kingdom Bacillati; phylum Bacillota; class Bacilli; order Lactobacillales; family Enterococcaceae; genus Enterococcus; species Enterococcus silesiacus. The sequence continues at coordinate 19,265 of NZ_JXLC01000001.1, forward strand.
TCCAATGATGAAAACGGACGAGGTAAGGTTTGATCCAAGCCCAAAAGCGTAGAAAACCAGATTTCATTTTTCCCATAATTGTTTTAAAGTCCATAGTGCTCCCTCTTTATATAAAGTTTCTAAGCCATTTTAACACAGATTGTAGCTTTTATTCATACGTCTTTAGCATGAATAATGGGCATAGATTATGTTTTGCTTATTTTAACATGATTTTCTTTTATTTTTATGTAGAAAAGTTTAAGAATCTGTCAAGAAAATGGGCATTGTGACCTTTGAAGGCTATTTTGTTTAATTCACTATAGTTAGACAATGTATCTATGCAGATATAAATAAAGATAGTGTTCCTTCGTTCACCACTATCTTTATTTATTATTTAGAAAATGTTTATTCCAAATGAATAAGCCAGTCAATAGAATGATGATGATACTACCTAAAATAGATAATCGTTTTTCTAAGCCTTGTTTTTCTCCTGTTTTAGGAAAAGTACTTTGATAGGTAGAACCTGTTTTACTGGAATTATTCGGATTTGCTTGACTATTTTGAGTTTGATGCTTTTTATCTAAAGAATTATCTGGCTTATCATGGTTACCACTGGCTGTTTGTTTCGTATATACATAGGTTATTTTTTGAGCCTCAGCAGTGAATTTTCCAGTTGGGTTTCCTTTAATATTTTTGAAAACATACTCCTCGATAGCTAACTGCTCACTTGTATATGGGTCTCCAAGATTCCCACTCAATACTTTAACAGCTAGTTCATTGCCTTCCGTGTCTTCGTATTTTACCGTTACATCTGCTCCTTTAACTGGCGTTTTTGTGTAGATATACATTACGGTTTGAGCTTCTGACGTAAATTCCCCACTCGCATTTCCAAGGACTTCTTTAAACGTATAGCCCGGAATTTCTAATTGTTCACTTGTGTAGGTCTCTCCAAGATTCCCACTAAATATCTCAGCCGGGGCTAGCTCATTGCCTTCCGTGTCTTCGTATTTTACCGTTACTTCTGCTCCTTTAACTGGCGTTTTTGTGTAGATATACATTACGGTTTGAGCTTCTGACGTAAATTCCCCACTCGCATTTCCAAGGACTTCTTTAAACGTATAGCCCGGAATTTCTAATTGTTCACTTGTGTAGGTCTCTCCAAGATTCCCACTAAATATCTCAGCTGGGGCTAGCTCATTGCCTTCCGTGTCTTCGTATTTTACCGTTACTTCTGCTCCTTTAACTGGCGTTTTTGTGTAGATATACATTACGGTTTGAGCTTCTGACGTAAATTCCCCACTCGCATTTCCAAGGACTTCTTTAAACGTATAGCCCGGAATTTCTAATTGTTCACTTGTGTAGGTCTCTCCAAGATTCCCACTAAATATCTCAGCCGGGGCTAGCTCATTGCCTTCCGTGTCTTCGTATTTTACCGTTACTTCTGCTCCTTGGATCAGGGGTATTTGGACATCGATTGTTGCGTTTCCAGTTAATCGTCCTGCATGATTAATACTAGTATCAACAAAGCTATACTTTATTGCATACGTTTGTCCGGGAATCAGATCGTTGCCGATAAATTTACCATTTTCAAATTTAAAGTGACTAGTAGAATTTTGATAATTGACTGAAACTGGATTCCCATTGATCCCAATAATCGCTAAAGGATCTACTACTGTTTGTCCATTTTCCAAAGTTATTGTTTTAGTGATCGATTGTTTAGTGAAATTGTATTGCTTTCTTTTAGGCGAATTGTAATAGTCCAGACTAGCACTCACGTCACTGATATAATTGTTAGGCAAAACCATTCCTGTTAAATTAGGTAATGATGTAGCAAAAGCTATACTATCAATATTAGTATTTCCCATTGAGATATAGGTTAATTGCTTCAACGTACTAATCAAATTTAAATCATCTAAATTCATAAAAGTAACATAATATGCGTATAAGTCTGAAATCCCAGTAAGATATTGAATTCCTTCTAAACTTGTAAATTGTGTTTGAGTTGTTGTCCCAAAATCTAATCGGAAGATCCCTCTAATTGATGCTAATTCTTGCTTTGTAGGCGTGTAAGTTTCCCAGTCAGAAACATGATTCAATTTTTTATTAATCAGCTTTCGCAAATTTAAATCCGGAATAGTCACGGTATCAGCAAAAAGACTGGTCTTTTCTGCCTGCTCTGATTGGCTGTCGGTATAATAGTCAATCGGTGCCGAATCTTTAGTTGAATTTGGTTGATTTTGATTATCGTTGTCAGTTTCTGCTCCTTCAATACTTTCTACGGATGTATTGGTTTGAGGTTCAGGTAATTCCTTTTGTACTGTCGATTCACTTGAAATAGTGTCGGTTGAACTTTCAGCTAACGCACTATCTTGCTCAAGTGGAAGTAATTGATCAGAACTTTTATTATCAATAGTAGGATCTTCTAAACCTTGAGTAGTTACATTTGCTGCATAATTGACTGACGGCGCTACATTCATAAATACTAGACAGCTAACAGCAAGCAATACTATATTTTTATTCATGTTTCCTCCTTAAAAATTTTCCTTTATTAAATTTATATATAATTCAATAATTATACATCATATCAGTATTAACGCCTATTTTCCAAACAAAATAGGCGTATATTCATTTTTTTCTAATAAATATTTTCCCATCTTGATACCTCAACTCAAGCAACATTAGTATTCTTAATAATTGCTTTAGAAAAAAGTTACAACTTTAAACAAAATAAGACAAAGAAAATTCATATTTAGTTTGTATTATATACACATACCAACAAACAACCCTAACAAAACACTTTTTCATTTTTTAACTCCTTTTTCCCACTCTTCCCCAAAGAGTGGGTCTCTTTTTGTTCTGAGAAAATTTTCAATTAAGGCTTTAAGTCATGAAACTTCTACCTAGTTCATTTGTTTGAGTCTCTCTAATTGTTATTATAGATTTTTTTATGCTACACTTCCCTTGAAATGTAACCGTTTTACAAAAAAACAGAAGAGGAGCATTTTTATGTCTAAAAAACTAACATTTTTACTTATTCCGATTTTCTTCTTACTAAGTTTTAGTTTACTGCCTGATCAGTCAGATGCAGCACAAGCAACGCCAAAAGATCCGATCATGATGGCTTATTATCGAACTTGGCGAGACGTTACAATGCCTCACGATGCAAATTCTACATTACCTGATCAAAATGTCACTGCGATGACTGATATTCCAGATAAAGTTGATATTGTCTCTGTTTTCCATTATGTCAATCCAGGAACGAATCAACAGAAATTTTGGGATACACTGAAAGACACCTATGTTCCGACATTACATGCTCGAGGAACGCGTGTGATTCGAACGATCGATATTAGAGAAGTTTGGAATGTCCCTCATGCAGGTGCTACACCAACAACAGCTGAATATGATAAATACGCACAACAGCTCATCGATACTTATCTAACACCATGGAACTTAGATGGACTAGATGTTGATATGGAATCTAGTTTGACCGCTAAGCAAGAAGAGATGGCTGTTGGTACTTTCAAAGCCTTGTCTAAAAAATTAGGTCCAAATTCCAAGACCGGAAAGTTATTGATTTATGATACAAATAAAGATAATCACTCTTTATTTAAAAAAACAGCGCCTTACTTTGACTATTTATTTGTCCAAGCTTATGGCCGCTCTGCTGCTTCTTTAGATACTACGTGGAATACGTATAAAACTTCGATCACCCCCCAACAGTTTCTTCCTGGTATCTCTTTCCCAGAAGAACAAGATCACAATCGGTGGAATGATACTATAGAACCTTATGAAACAAGCCGTGCTTATGCTTATGCAAAATGGAATCCAAAAGATGGCCAAAAAGGCGGCATGTTCGTTTATGGAATCGATCGAGATGGCAAACAATTTGGTGATGATACAATCACCAAAACTGATTTTAGTTGGACGAAACGTTTGATCAATACGATGAAGAGTAACTAGTTAGAATTGTTTTTTGCAAAACTTAAATACTTCTTTAGAAAAGCTTTACAGTTTGAGGTAATTTAATACACAAAAAATTCATATTTAGTTTGTATTATATATGTATACCAACAAACAACCCTAACAAAACACTTTTTCATTTTTAACTCCTTTTCCCACTCTTCCCCAAAGAGTGGGTCTTTTTGTTGTGAATCACTGCGACTGACTTCGTCAGAGTAGATGATGAACAATACTTGGCGACCATAAGGAGAGAAGTTTCCTTACTTGTGAATTGCTATGAATCGTGAAAAAATGTAACTTGATAATAAACCATTGGAACATTGCTTCCTTTGGCTTCCCCTACACACAAAAATGAACAACTTCCTTACCTCCAACTTAATTCTACCTAAGCACTTGCACTTATCCTTCCATTTGTTAAACTAATAAAGAATGCTATTGAAAAGGTGGAAAACAAATGGAATTATCCATTCAATTACCTAAAAATTTTAAAGAACAAACCGTCCGAGAACTACTTGAACAAGAATGGTTAGTTCCTCGCAAAGTACGACACTTTTTGCGCACTCGAAAAAATGTCGTAGTCAACGGAGAGCCCGCATTGTTTCATTTTTCTGTAAGAAGTGGTGATACCATTACTTTACAGTTTGAACCAGAAGATTATCCAATACCCACGATTCTTTTAGGAAACAAAGCGAACATTGACGTCTTATTTGAAGATGAACATTTGATTATTTTAAATAAACCGATTGGCATGAAAACTCACCCTAATCAACCAGACGAAAATGACACGCTACTTAATCATTTAGCCGCTTACTTAGTACCTAAGAACCAAATACCGTATGTGGTCCATCGGTTAGATAAAGAAACAAGTGGTGCGATTTTATTTGCTAAAAATCCTTTCGTATTGCCGATTCTAGGACGATTACTGGAAAGTAAACAAATCTATCGGCGTTATCAAGCGGTGGTTTCAGGTCATTTAAAGGAATCGTTGACTATCCGTAAAAAAATTGGGCGTGATCGACATGATCGCCGAAAACGAGTCGTTGATGAGCGACATGGTGACATGGCTATTACTCATGTTGACATTGCGTCTTATGTGAAAAAGACCAATCAAACAACTGTTTATTGCGTTTTAGAAACTGGGCGGACGCATCAAATACGTGTACATTTAGCAAGTATTGGGCATCCAATTGTTGGTGATCCTTTGTACCATCCAAAGCCTAATGGACGCTTGATGCTGCATGCTTATGAACTGCATCTATTCCACCCATTTACTGGAGAGGCGATTGTGGCAGTTGCTGAGCCGAGTTTATGGTAAGCTAAACAAGCTAGGAGAGAGCGTTTTGTTCTTTCCTAGCTTTTATTATTTCTTCAATGATTCATTTAGTTTAGCTAAATCCAACTGTTTATATCCTTCAAAGAAACCCGCTAATTCTTTTAATACTTGGTCATTCATTCCAGCTTGATCATTTTCGACTTGTAACACTAATAATGGTTCGTGCAAACTCATCCGCAGTAAAAACCAACCACTGCCATACTCATCATAAACATTTACTCGAATTCCTTCATGATTTTCAGGATCGACTTTCATGCCTCGTTGACTCAAAACAAACCCACTTAAATCTCGAATCACTTGTTCACCGTAATCTCGGACATGACCTGCCAGAATTTCAAAGCGTAGTTCTTGGGTTTCTGCTGGCTGTTTTAACGAGCTGATCAGATCTCCTAATGTTGAGCCTTCTTTTTTTAATTTAGGCAACAACATCAGGATTTTAGCGATAACATAGGCACCATCATCTAAATAGTAGTTTTCTTTAAATGCTGCATGTCCGCTTGTTTCGATGGCTAATTGGGTGTCGATATCTTCTTCATTGAGTTCAATCATTTTATTGATTACGTTGCGATAGCCAGAAATATAGCGTACTTGTTCGCCACCTTTTGACTCGATAAACTCTTTCAGATGACTTGAGGTTGGTGAGTTTGTCACAATACTGCTGCCAGGATATTCAGCCAAAATGATTGTTGATAGGACAGCGATCAAATTATTTCGATTGATGACCTCGCCCGATGCATCTACCACTGCTGAACGGTCCACGTCCGTATCAAAAATCACTCCTAGATCGGCTTTATTTTTCAACACAGCTTGTTGGATGCTTGCCATGGCTTCCTTATTATCTGGATTTGGAATATGATTAGGGAACATGCCGTCAGGTTCTAAAAACTGCGAACCTGTGATGTCTGCTCCAAGTTTGGCTAAGACTTTTCCAGCAAAGAAGCCGCCCGCGCCATTGCCAGCGTCTACTATAATATGAAAACCAGTTAGCGGTTTTTCTTCTGCTGTTTTCATGCCTTTACGAATTTTTTCCGTTAAATCCGCGGAATAATCCTCTAAAATTGAGGTTTTAGTTACTGATCCTTCAACTTCGAGTCTAGGTTCGTCAGCGTGTTCTAAGATATACGCAATATCCGCTGTTTCTGCACCACCAGATTTAGTGAATAGCTTCAAGCCATTAAAATAATACGGCAAATGACTGGCTGTGATCATAATCGTTGCATCACAGTCATATTGTGGAAATTGAGTAGCCATAAACATGGCTGGCGTTGTCGCTAAACCAAAATCTAACACTTCAACGTTTTGCGCAACGAAGCTGTCGATCAATGCTTGTTTCAAGCTATCCGCTGAAATACGACTATCATGACCGATACCGATTTTTAAGTTCCCCGATTGATATTTTTCAGCTAAATTTTTCTCATCACGAAGCCAATGAACCATTCCTACTGCAATTTTCCCGACTTGCATTGGTGTTAAGTTCGCTGTTTTTTCCTCGTGCTCTACTGCTATTCCTCTTATATCTGACCCGTTTTGTAACGCTTTCAAATCCATGCAACCAAATCTCCCTTCATTTTTTGATTGGTTATGTTTTAATCCATCATCGCTTCAAAACGTTCAACGACGGCGATTGCGTCATCTTCCGAACGAGCAATAATAATGATTGTATCGACTCCTGCGACAGTTCCAGCAATTTCTTCATAACTGACTTCATCTAAAAAATTCGTTACGACATCGGCTGCGCCCATATCTGTATGGACGATTACCATAAATTGGACACGTTCCATGCGAATCACTGAATCTTTCACAGATTCTTTTAGCTTTTCCTCACTGCTGGATGCTTGTTGTTGCGAGAATAGGGCATACTTTACTCGACCATCTGAGCCATGCGTTTTAACGATGCTCATTTCACGTACATCTCTTGAAACAGTAGCTTGAGTTGCTTTGACACCGGATTGTTCAAGAAGTGCAATCAGGTCGTCTTGGGTTTCTATTTCATTTTCTGTGATCAGTTGCTTGATCAACCGTTGTCGGTCTGCTTTTTTCATGTTTAGCTACACTTCCTGTTTTGGTTATTTTCTTTATTATAGCGAAAGTTGGAGGAATTTGCATTTCTTTTTGGTAAAAATTACTTTATTATGAGAAAAGTAAACTATCAGCATGGAAAAAACCTTCGAGTCCGTTTGCTATTACGGACTTGAAACTTTGGTTTGTATTAGATTAGTTCTTTTGCTTAAATCATGTTTGCGTATAAATTTATATAATCAAAAAAATATATGCCTTTATTGCTTAGGAAAAGCGGTCCTTAAAAGATTTGTTAAAAGATATCGCTTCGAAAATAGTAGTCACGCTTGTGGCTTACTATATTGTCGAAGCGATTAAACTCTTTATCACTTTGATTTTTGATACAGAAAAACAGAACGAACTCGTTTAACCCTTAAAGTAAATTAGGAAAGTCATGCAATGATGCTTTTAATCTTTGTGTGACTTTATCTATTTGTCGATGGGGTTAGTTCGTGATGCTAGACAAAAAAACACTATCTTCCACGTTAAAGTAAGATAGTATCAATGCAACAATCTATCGGCTTTAGTCAACGCTCAACTAAAGAGTCAGTGTATCAGTACCGACTTTTTTTGTAATCTTATAGCTACAACAAGGAAGATGGCGATTCATCTCCCACGTTGTATTTGTTCATTTATCAGTTACTATTTTCCCAACATCTTATGCTCCGCCAAATAATCATGCGCAACCGTCGCTGGATCTTTTTGCTCCACATTGACCAGGTAATTCATCTCACTCATCTCTTCTTCCGTGATCTTACCAACCAATGGCTGCAATAATTCTTTTAATTCCGGATATTTCTCAAGTGTCTCAGTTTTCAGCAATGGCGCTCCTTGATACGGTGGAAATAGTCGTTTATTGTCTTTTAAAATCACCAAATCGTACTGTTTCAATTCACTATCGGTCGAATAAGCATCCACCACATTGACATCCCCATTATTGATCGCTTGGTAACGTAACGATGGCTCCATCGACTTGACATCGAAATTCAAGTTATACAGTTTTTGTAACCCTTTATAGCCGTCTTCACGATCAATAAATTCTAGGGTAAAACCAGCTTTTAACTGACTTTCAACTTTTTTCAAATCTTCGATTGTTTTTAGCCCATTTTCTTCCGCAAATGATCGTTTAACTGCGACAGCATAGGTATTTTCATAACGCATTGGTTCTAAATAATCCATATTTTCTTGTTTTTTGATTTGATCTCGTGCGTATTCGTACACTTCTCTTGGGTCATTAGAAGTGTTCTTATTGTCCTTCAAAAATGTTTCAAGAACGGTTCCAGTAAACTCAGGATAGACATCGATTTCACCAGATTTTAGTGCATTAAATAGGAAGCTTGTTTTCCCAAAGTTTGATTTTAAGTTTACATGGATATCGCTATTTGCTTCAATTAATTCTTTGTACATGTTAATCAAGATATCTGGCTCTGCGCCTAATTTTCCTGCAACTGTGATTTCTTTTTGTTCTGCTTCTTGGTGGGTGTAGACAAACGATCCCACTAATAAAGCTAGCAATACTATGAATGCAGCTACGATTCGCTTGACTGTTGCTTTCTCTAATAAATGGATCCCGAAGTTAAACAAGACCGCCAAGACAGCAGAAGAAATGGCACCGATCAAGATCAGGTACACATTGTTTCGATCGATCCCTAGTAAAATAAAGGTCCCTAAACCGCCTGCACCGATCAGAGCCGCAAGCGTTGCCGTACCAATGATCATGACTGTTGCTGTACGAATTCCTGAAATGATATAAGGTAAAGCCAACTGCAACTCAAATTTAATCAGTTTTTCTCTTTTATTCATCCCAAAAGCTTCGGCGGCTTCTTCTAGTGAAGGATCGATTTCGGTCAAACCTGTGTAGGTATTTTGCAAAATCGGAAATAGTGCATAAATCACTAAGGCAACGATTGCTGGCGGACTACCGATACCGATCACTGGAATCAATAAACCAAGTAACGCTAAAGATGGAATCGTTTGGAAAATCCCAGTGATTTGTAGAACAAACTCAGCGACTTTTTTATAATTCGTCAGTAAAATCGCTAATGGAATCGCTATAAGAATCGCTATCAGTAATGACAGTAACGATAGTTGGATATGCTCGACAACTGCTTGGATAAAGTCCTCTTTACGAGCAACGAATGTTTCGATCAGTTTTCCCATATTATTGATCACCTTTTTCTATCTTCGTCTCTAAGAAGCGTAAAATCGTTCGATCCGTGATTTCACCGATAGGCCCTTTCTCGTCAACTAGGACAACCGTTTTTCCATCTACAAGCAAGCGAATCACAGTTGGTAGATTGGTGCCTAAATTCACGGTTGTTTCACTATCTACTTGTCCATCTTCTATAAACCCAGATGCTAATAAATCTTCTGCGCAATAATTTTCTAAATTGGCGTGTTCATGTTGGAAGAACTGCGCTACAAATTCATTGGCCGGATGACTTTTAATTTCTTCCGGCGTATCTGTTTGAACGATTTTACCATCTTTCATCACACAAATTCGATCACCTAAAAGTAAGGCTTCATTCATATCGTGGGTCACAAAAACAACTGTGCTGGCTAGTTCTTTATGCAGTTCTTTGATTAGTAATTGCAATTGCCCTCGTGAAATCGGATCTAACGCACTAAAAGGTTCATCCATTAAAATGATATCTGGTTTGGCTGCGATCGCTCTTAAAATGCCGATACGTTGTTGTTCTCCACCAGATAATTCTGCTGGTTTCCGGTGGAGATATTCTTCTGGTGATAAACTGACTTTTCTCAGCAATTCTTCGGTTCTTTCTCGTCTTTTGGCTTTATTCCAATGCTTCATTTCTGGGATCAATTCGATGTTTTCAGCAACTGTTAAATTTGGGAATAGTGCAATTTGCTGAAGGACGTAGCCGATTGTTAAGCGTAGTTCTTTCAGATTATAATCAATCAATCTTTGATCGTTAAAATAGATATCTCCATCGGTTGGTTCAATCAAGCGATTGATCATTTTTAACGTGGTTGTTTTTCCGCTTCCACTTGGGCCGACTAAGACAAAAAATTCTCCGTCTTCAATGGAGACATCGAAATCTTCCAATACTAATTGGTCGTTGTATTTTTTTGATACGTTTTGAAAATTAATCATTTATTCACCTCATTTTTTTGTATGCATGTGCTATTTATCTTTAGGTAATCTTTCATTATTTTTAAGTATGTTTATAAGTATACTTGAAAATGTCCGATGTTTCTAACGACTTGTTTCTATTGTACAGAAAAAAACCTGACAACTGTCTGTCAGGTTTTAGATTTATTTTTAGATTATAGTAGCTAAATTTATTTCGCCAAACGATAAATCGCATCCGCATAAATAGCTGTCGCACGGAATAAATCATCCAACGCCATAAATTCATTGGCTTGGTGCATTGTATCTGTATAGCCTGGGAACATTGCGCCATACGCCACACCACGTTTTAGTAAACGTCCGTAAGTTCCGCCACCGATGATTTGTTCATGACCTTTTTGACCCGTATGATCTTCGTAAACTTGTAACAACGTTTCAACCAATGGATCATCCGCTGGCACATAATGTGGTTCTTGATTGCGTCCGCCTTGAACGATTTCTGCACCAATCCCGCCTGCTGTAGATGTCACACCAGCTTCTAAATCAGCGGCTGTTGTACCTTTAGGGTAACGGAAATTCAGGCTCATAAAGTTGCCTTCTTCAGCACCTTTTTTGAAGATGAATAAACCAGCGTTCATTGTCAATTTACCCATTTTAGCATCTTCAAAAGCGACGCCTAATTTTTCACCATAGAAATCTTCGTGAACAAGTGTTGCTGCCACTTGGATAAATTCTTTCGCTGCCCCAGCAAATCCATAACTGTTTAGGAATACTGCTAAGAATGTCGCCGCATTGATCCCAGATTGCGGGCTAGCGCCGTGTGCGCCTTTCCCGACAACTTTGAGCGTTACAGTTGTACCATTTGCTTCTAACTCACCAGAAATCGGTTCTTCATCGACAAAAACGCTAAATGCGCCTTGCATTTTTTCAGCCGCTTCGGCAGTTGGAACAGTGATCACAGCCGTTGCTGTACCTGGAACCATATTTTCACGTAAACCAGCGTTAAAGCTTTCTAAATCATATTCACCTTCGCTTGATCCGCCAAAACGAGCGTATAATGATACATTCCCTTTTTCACCATTGATGATCGGAAATTCTGCATCAGGAGAGAAACCAAAGTCAGGTTTTTCTTCGTGCTTGAAGTAATAATCCATATCGCCCCAGCCGCTTTCTTCGTCACTACCTACGACAAAACGAACTTTTTTAGATAATGGTACACCTAAATCTTTGATGATTCTTAATGCATAATAAGCCGCCATACTTGGGCCTTTATCATCACTTGAACCACGGGCAAAGATTTTCCCGTCTTTAATTACTGGCTCATACGGGTCTGTAGACCAACCGTCTCCAGCAGGTACAACGTCCATATGCCCGAAAATCCCTAATGTTTCATCGCCTTCACCATACTCGATATGTCCAGCGTAGTTATCAACGTTTTTCACAACAAATCCATCACGTTCGCCATACGCTAACATATGTTTTAAGCCAGCAACAGGTCCTGGTCCAAATGGTGCATCTGGTGTTACTTTTGAGTCATCACGCTCGCTATTGATACGTAATAAATTTTGTAAATCTTCTAATAGCGCATCTTTACGTGCGTCTACTTCTTTTTGCCAATCAATTGTCATTTTTTAGTCACTCCAATTCATTATTCTACCTTCCCATCATACCACTAACTGGCTTAAAAGAAAAAGGCAGGAACAGTTTTTTCTGTAATATTTTGCGCTTCATTCGAAACAGATTTATACTGAAGGTAAATCACTCAAGGAGGAAATCTAGATGAAGGAACTATCACAAGAAAATCTGACTGCGGTGATCCAAGCTCGCCCGCAAGATTCTCACAAAGGAACCTTTGGGCGATCGGTATTGATTGGTGGAAATGAAACGTATGGCGGAGCAATCATCATGAGTGCAGAAGCTTGTGTCAAAGCGGGGTGCGGTTTAACTTCAGTCATTACAGCAGAAAAAAATCACACCGCCCTTCATGTTCGTTTACCTGAAGCGATGGTGCTGGATTGGACGATCAGCCAAGCATTCAGTGACTTAATTGATACAGCGGATGTCATTTTGATTGGACCTGGTTTAGGTTTAACTACGCATAGTCAACAAATTTTAGCCAAAGTCTTACAACAGCAACAGTCATCACAATGGCTCGTGATTGATGGATCAGCCATTACCTTATTCGCTCAAAATAATTATTCCTTAAACTATCCAAAACAAGTAGTATTCACACCACATCAAATGGAGTGGCAACGGTTAAGTGGACTTGAAATCATTGAGCAAACCGTTGCAAACAATCAAGCTATTCAAAAGCAGTTGGGGGCAACGATTATTTTAAAAAGCCATCGGACAGAAATTTATACGGCCTCTTCACACTATAGAAATCCTCTAGGAACTCCAGCTATGGCAACTGGCGGAATGGGTGACACACTTGCAGGGATGATCACTGGCTTTCTAGCTCAGTTTCAAGACAAAGAAGCAGCTCTTTGTGCTGCTGTTTATCTTCATAGTTTCATTGGAGAAGCGTTGGGGAAAGAAAAGTATGTGGTGTTGCCAACTGAAATCAGCAAAAACTTACCTTATTACATGAAACAAGCAGAGGAGAAACGATAATCATTTTTCCTCTGCTTTATTTTCTAGAAATCCTGTTTGTAAAATCTTCATATAAATCTCTGCTCGTTCAGTTAAAAACTGCATTTGTTTGACCTCTGTTACTTCTGGGTGAGCTCTTATAAACTGCAAACTCTCCACAGAAATTTGGTTAACAACACCTAATACTAGCTGAACAACATCTTGCTGTGCAAGCTCTTTTTTTATCGGTAATTGTTCAACGATGCTCGGCAAAAGCTGATTCGCAATTTTCATATTTCCATCCATATATCGCGCTAACTTCACTTGAATTGTCTCAGGCAAGCTATGCTTTTGTGTATATGCCGCAATCAGCAAATGAAGATGATCAGGATATTCCTGTTCTAATTTTATTTTATACCGAGTCGATACGACAACGACTTCTACCAAGTTCATATACTGCTTTGTAAATAAATCGTTTGATTGTTCATTTAAAAAATCAATCACACCACTGATCGTTCGTTCATACAGCACTTGTTTTTTACCAAAATAGTGGAAAATCAATCCTTTAGAAACGCCAGCATCACGCGCTATTTCATCTGTATTTGCCTTTTGGTAGCCATAAGTTGCGAACCGCTTTAATGCCGCTTGTAAAATTCGCTCGTATTTTTGTTGATCGATGTTGATTTCTTTCACTAGACTATCAAATCCTTCCGTTGGTAAACCATATACGTTCCGCCTAGGAATAAAACAATCAGGATACTCAATAAAATGACATGTCCAGCAGATAATCCCTTATCCAGCAAGTTACTGGGAATCCCCATATGTGTGGGAGAAATATTCTTTGCCCAGCTAAATGAATCATTCAAATCAGAAAAAATTCCAATTAAATAAAAACCAAAAACAATACCTAATGAAACACTGGTGCTTTGTTTGCTGGATTTTAAAAATGTAGAAACAAAAAAACCCAGCGTTAGGAAAAATAGTAAAATCAAACTTTCTTGCATAAAGATCTTACTAATTTCTCTAGTGATCGTCGCAACAGAATCAGTTGATTGACGATAGAGTAAGGTGGAGCCTACAGAAACACCAAATGAGATCAACCAAAATGCTGCTAAAATAAATAGATTTCCTATGAATTTACTCGTAACGATTCCTTTGCGTGTCACAGGCTGCGCATATAAGAACTCAATCGTGCCATCAGTCTCTTCTTTAATCAGTGCTTGGCTTCCGAGCATCATGGCATAAATGGACGCTGCCAAAAACATATATTGAAAATAGTACCCGAAAAAACCAGTAGCTACTAAAAAGCTTGTTTGTCCGTTTACGCTAATATTGAATGTTTTTAATAAAGCCGGAGATAGACCCCCTAGTTTCGCACCTAAAAGATCTTCCATCGCTGAACTGTGCATTTGAGGATAGACTGCGCTAAAGCCAAAAATAATCACAGCAAATAAAATAGTCCAAATAATCAACCCTTTTAGCAAAGACTTGCTTTCGATTTTAGCTGTAATCATTGTCCATCGCCTCCTTCATATAACGCCATAAATTGATCTTCCAGTTCAGGATTTGTGACCGTAAAATCTTGAATCGAAGGATCAGCTAACAGCGGCAACACTTTATGTAGATCCCCTTCATATAGCAAGCGTGTCTCATTTCCTTGATGTTTTAAAATAGCCGCACCGATTTTTTCAAATAAGGATAGTGGGATATGATCTCCAGTCAATGTGATAACCTTACCTAACGCTTTTTCTTTAGTAATATCTTGTACCGTAATAATTTCCCCTTGGCGAATAAACGCGGCCCGATGTGCGTGTTGTTGGACTTCATTTAAATCATGGCTGGATAAAAAGATCGTCATGCCTTTTTGATTGTATTTTTCCAGCTCTTCAAACAAGCGATGCTGCATCAGTGGGTCTAAGCCATTCGTCGGTTCATCTAGAATCAATAATTCCGGATTAGGTAAAATCCCTGCTGTGATCGCGATTTTCTTTTTATTCCCTAAAGACAGATCAGACATTTTTTTCTTAGCATCGATATCGAACAACTCAATAAAGTAATCGATTTGCTGTTTACTATTTTTTAGTTGATGAAATTCAGCTACATACTTAAGCACTTCAAGTGTAGTCATGTTAGGATAAAAACGGACATCACTTGAGACATAGCCTGTTCGTTTGCGAATTTCTTTAGCATCTTTAATACTATCCAAGCCCAGTAAAGTAGCCGCTCCTTGATCTGGATAAATAAAATTCAGCATCGCTTTGATCGTTGTTGATTTCCCTGCACCGTTTGGTCCGATAAAACCATAAATTTCCCCTTTTTCTACAGATAGAGCTACTTGATCGATGGCTGGTTGTTTTTTATATAGTTTAGTCAATCCTTTAAGTTCAATCGCCTTCATTTGATTACTCCTCCTCATTGACTCCTTAGTCAATTGAAGTATATACCTGTATTGCCCTACTAGTCAAAGAAAATACAAGTGGACGTGATTACTTTAATGCAGGTAACCTCGTTCACTTGTATTTTGATATGATTTTTAATTATTCATCGTTAATCCTTCAAGTTCTTTTTCGGTTAAAGCTCTGTATTCTCCAAGCGCCAATTCCTCATCCAAGCATAGATTTCCCATCCGCAATCGCTTTAGATAAACAACTTTTTTATCTACGGCTTCAAACATCCGTTTTACTTGATGAAATTTTCCTTCTTGAATGATCAAACGAATTTCTGATTGATCCTCTTTCTCATTTATAGAGTCAATCATTAGCTTACTTGGTTTGACCAACTCTTTGTTGGTTAACGCAAATCCAGCTGCAAATTGAAGAATATCATCTTTCGTTACGATCCCTTGAACAGTTGCAAGGTATTCTTTATCAACATGCTTTTTAGGAGATAGTAATTGATGCGCTAGTTGCCCATCATTTGTCAATAGTAGCAACCCTTCAGTATCTTTATCCAAACGACCAACAGGAAATAAATCCTCTCGATAATCTTCATCCCGCAACAGGTCGATCACTGTTTGATCCCATTTATCTTCTGTTGCTGAAATCACCCCTTGAGGCTTATGCAGCATATAGTAGTAGTATTGTTGATAAGTTAGTTCTTCTCCTGCAAACTTAATGATATCTTGTTTTTCAGCGATTTGAGTTTTACCGTCTTTGACGACTTGATCATTTACAGTTACTAGACTTTTTTTCAATAGCTGTTTGACTTCTTTACGACTGCCAATACCTGTTTCAGCAAGAAATTTATCTAAACGCATATGCTCCTCCTTAAATTATAGGTAACAAGGTTCCCTTTCACCTTGTACCAAGCCTTTTCGTACGACGAATAAACGCAGAAGCAAGCAGCATCTACTCCTAATGTCATTATGTTCCTCAACATGTTTCAAATCAAATAGCGGAGCATTACGCCCCGCTATTTGGTTGGTTCTATTTTATTTTCAATTTACGGCGAATTTTACCTATTTTTGCGCCTAATAGTTTGTCTGCTAAGCGCAGTTTCAATGTGATATAGCCATAAACTGCTCCACCAAATGCTGCTACGATCAGAATGATCACAAAGGATTGGAATTTACTTGTTGGATCTAAGAATAGATACAAGAATTGTCTCATCACGATTGCTGCGATCATCATTACTAATGTGATCAAGAAAATCAATAACCCACGTCGTAAAGTTAACCCCAAATTAAAATGGCTGACTTTTTTGATTCTTCTCATGATCAACACACACGATAAAGTAAAACCGATCATCGTTGCAATCAGTGGACCATATACTTCAAATAGTCGCACACTTGGATATTGAATGAGCAATTTCACTGCTAGTCCTAAACCAAAGTACTTGATTGCAGCTTTATTCTCATACATCCCCATCAACATTGTAGACGACAACATATAAAGTCCCATAAACAAACCTGCAAAACATGCCTGGATCAAGACCGACACACCTAAAGCATCTGGGACATAAAACATTGTATAAAGTGGTTTTGCCAAAACAATCATACCAAACGTTGCAGGCAACATCACAAACATAAATAACTGTAAATTATTACTGATCAACTTCGACAAATCCCGATATTTTTTCAACGTAATCGCTTCTGTAATCAAAGGTAGTCCAGTGGCTGAGATCGAGGTTGCTAAAGCAATCACGACCATTGTTAGTTTATCTGGATTCGCATTAAAAATCGCAAACAGTGTGCGTAATTGACTGCCTGAATATGCGGTAAATGTATTCATAAAATTAGAAAAAGTAAATTGATCGACTAATTTAAAGACTGTCACACCTGATCCAACGATGATAAAAGGAATCGCTTCTTTTAATGTTTCTGTTAATAAATCTCTCGTTGAAGCCTCGTGTTCATTAGCACTATGCGCCTCAAGATAATCGAACATTGGTTTTTGTTTACGAATATAGAAGAATAAAACAACAAAACTAGCGAGCATTCCAATAAATGCAGCAAGTGTCGATTGCGTTACTGCATCGACATAATTCCCCTCATAAACTTTCATGATGATGAATGCGGTCAATAGCATATAAAACACGCGGGCGACTTGTTCAACGATTTGTGATAAAGCAAAGGGCATCATATCTTGATTCCCTTGGAAATAGCCACGAACCACGCTCATACAAGGAAAAATCAACACTGCTAAACTTAATGCACGCATTGTTGGGACCAATTCTGTTCCACCACCTGACCATTTTGCCAGTAATGGTGAAAAAAGATACATGATGATTGCAGAAATAGCCCCTAAAGTAGCCATTAATTGAAGTGCTTTGTAAAAAAGGCGACGACTGATCTTATATTCATTCAATGAATTGTAGTAAGAAGTCTGCTTTGCAATTGCTCCAGGAATTCCTGCTGTAGAAATTAATAAAAAGAGAGCATATATAGTATACCCCATTGAAGATAAAGCGTTTGCTTCATTGGCGTGCTCTCCCATCCATGCATACCATGGGATAATATAGACCGCACCCAACAAACGAGAAATTATATTACTAGCTGTCATCCAAGCAGATCCTCTAACCATTTTTTCTTGGTTAGTTAAGATCGGTTGATCAGCAGGATTTGGTTGATTTATCATTTAACTCCTCCAACTTTCTTTGAACATGCTTTCTTTATTTTAATTGTTAAACCAAGTATATGCAACGACTTTCTTGAATAAATTAACTAATTTATATTTTGCCTGTATATTTCTTAAAAAAACGTTAGTTATCATTATAAAAATATCTAAAAATCAAAGAACATCTCCCGTTGCAATTATTTCTTTTTTGCCTATATTTAAGGAATAAAGTGTTGTTTCGACCCTTTATTTTTTCTTTATTTCTTTATTTACATTAAATACACAATATATATTATTGTTATTTTAAAAGTTTCCTAACCTACTAAAATTGATCCTTTATCTTAATGATTTTTTCATCCCTCAACCAAGCATCTTGAAGTTTTGTCGTTTAAATTGTATGATGAATTTCTAAAGTTTTCTATCCAAAAATGTTACATTCAGATTTTAGATACCGCTTGGAGGCATAATGATGACTATTTCTTTAAAAAAAATCCGTGAATGTTTACTTAAAGAACACCTTTTAAAAGAATTTATTTCAGCAGAGGGCTGGTCTTTGACCTTGCCGACCTCATTGAATGATAAAATGTTTGACACACTTTCTTATGATTCCCGTGCAGTAAACAAAGAGACGCTTTTCTTCTGCAAAGGACTAAATTTCAAATCCGTTTATTTAGAACAAGCCGTTCATTCTGGTCTGGAGGTTTATGTAGCAGAGCAGCCTTATGATAACGTCTCAGCAGAACTTGGGATCATTGTGACTGACATCAAGAAGGCGATGGCTATCTTAAGCATGGCTTTTTATGACTATCCACAAAACAAATTAAAACTAATCGGATTTACTGGTACCAAAGGGAAAACAACAGCTGCTTATTTCACTAAATTTATTTTAGATCAGACAACCAATAAAAAAACAGCGATGCTGTCTACAATGAACTCTACCTTAGACGGTCAAACATTTTTTAAATCTCATTTAACTACACCAGAATCTCTTGATCTTTATAAAATGATGGCTGAAGCGGTTGACAATAAGATGACTCACTTTATTATGGAAGTATCATCACAAGCCTATAAAACCAATCGTGTCTATGGTTTATTTTTTGATGTGGGTATTTTCCTAAATATTACACCTGATCATATCAGTCCGATTGAGCACCCAACTTTTGACGATTATTTTTACTGTAAACGTCAATTAATCAAGCACTCAAAGACGATCATCTTAAATCATGAATCTGATTACTTTCAATTATTAAAAGAAACAGCTGAGCTCCACAAAGTACCCTATATCGTTTATGGCAATCAACAATCAGCAGAAACTGATTATAGTTATCACACAAGCATCGATGATTCATTGGCTTTTTCTATCAAAGCTACAAAGGATACCTTATCTGTCACCGGTGACTATCAATTGCGCTTAGGCGGTGATTTCAATAAAGGCAATGCATTAAGTGCAGTTCTTGCCAGTGCTTTAGTCGGAGCTGTGCGTAGTGATTGTCAACAAGGTATCAAAGAAACGACCGTCCCTGGCCGTATGGAGTTGTTAACCAATATAAATGGCGCCAAAATCTATGTCGATTATGCACACAATTATGACAGTTTAAAGAATCTTCTAGCCTTTGTCAAAGAAGAACATCCTAATGGTCGCCTGCTTGTTCTTATCGGCAGTACTGGAAATAAAGCGATCTCCAGACGTAAAGATTTCGGAACCGTTTTATCTGAACTGGCAGATGTCGCGATTTTAACGACCGATGATCCAGCTGATGAAGATCCAATGATGATCTGTCAAGAGATCCAAAGCTACATCACAACAGATATTCCTGTTGAAATCATCGTTGATCGTAGTGAAGCAATCAAGGAAGCTCTAGCAATGAGCCAACCGACAGATGCTGTGATTCTAGCCGGTAAAGGCGCTGATCTATACCAAAAAGTCAGCGGAGAGGATACACCTTATGAAGGCGATTTCCAAATAGCGGAGCGCTTGATTGTTAACTGATTGAAAACAGGCAAAGGAACGACCGTAACAATCTACTTTTTTCCAAACATTTAGAGGATGGGACAGAAGTGTTTAATCCCGAGAAATAAGAAGGAATTCACGAAAATTGTTTTTCAAATTTTTGTGAATTTCAGCTTATTTCCGAAGGAGTTGCTTCTGCTCCCACCGTTTATTCGGATTCCTTGAGGCTGGGATGTAACTCATAGAGTTATAGCCCAGCCTCTTTTTTAATTCTAAACCTATTTTCCATTTTTACCCCATCAACATCATCACAAACGTCATCAATACTAAGCTGATCAGAATACTTATAGACGAAGTAAATCCGACCGTTTCTTCCGGCATTCCGGCTTTGACACTGTTGATCACCGAAAATGTAGGCATCGGTGCCACACTTAATACAACTAAAACTACCCGCAGCAAAGGACTTAGCGGAATGACAAAAGCAAAGAGTAGGGCAAAGAAAATGCCACATAAATAACGCCAAACTAACACTTCTTTAACTAAGTGCAT
Source organism: Enterococcus silesiacus (assembly GCF_001886225.1). Classification (NCBI taxonomy): domain Bacteria; kingdom Bacillati; phylum Bacillota; class Bacilli; order Lactobacillales; family Enterococcaceae; genus Enterococcus; species Enterococcus silesiacus. The sequence continues at coordinate 39,814 of NZ_JXLC01000001.1, forward strand.
GGCTTTTTTAGGCAAGCGCAATTCAAAATACAAACCAAGCATAAACATCGATAAAAAGCCATTCGCTTTAGCGACCATTTCTAATATCCCTAAAACCTCTACAGGAAGCCCAACCTGACCGATTCGTAATAAGAGCATGATCATATAGACAGTAAAAGGAGCGGACTTAAATAAAGATAAAACAATTTTTTTCAAGGTCGTCTCTTCCTTGGTTCCAACCATTTTATCGATCAACAAGGTGCTTCCACCTGTCAGCATCACACTATTTCCTATATCAAACATCAATAAAAACGGGACTGCTAGGGGATAAAAGCCTTGTATAAATGGCAAACTAAAATTACCGATATTATATCCTGACATTGAGTACATCTGAAATTTTTGTTCTAAGACAGGTCGTTTTTTACTTGCTCGGCTACCGATCATAATCACCAAAATATTCAAGATAATGCCCATCACTAGTAAAAAAAATAACGTTTCAGAAACCACAACACTAGCTAAGCTAACGATTACCGTTGCCGGCAAAGTAATGTTTACAATAATAACAGATAGCGTACCACCATCCGCTTTACTCAACAGACCAATTCGTTTCATTAAATAACCCAAAAATATCACAAAACAAAATCCGATTGCCTGTAGTAAAATTTCTCTCACGTTACTCCCCCTCACTTTTCACTTCCACATTAGAGTATAGCAAAAAATTTATCGTTTACAGATTCTCTCAAAAAAACACTCACTCAAAAAACATCCACGCAATTTTTTACGCAGATGATTTTTGAGTCATTTTTAAATCACTTTTTTAGCTCTGATTGGCCTTGGGTAGTAAAAACTTTCGTGTTAAATAAAACATCACGCTACCAAGCACAAGAAAATACAGCGGCATCGCCAGCAACGTTCCATTATGAAATTTACTCATGCCAAATGTAAACAAGCTAACTAGCAAATAATAGCCTAAACTAAAGATCGCTCCAGCTGTTCCAATCACATCCTGAAAATCGACCAATGCTAAACTAAGACAATTAGGCAAAGCCGTTCCCATTCCAGTCAGCATGATAAACAGTCCCAACAGTATCAGCCAAAACTGAAGCATTTCTGGAAAAACAGTGACTACACTGGCAAACAGCAAAAACACTACACCAAGCAACATATTTCCGATTCCAATCAGAATAATTTTTTCTGGCTGATAAATCGTCAACAATCGTTTGGACAATAATGAGCCTAAAATTGAAGCACTAGCTACACCAATTCCTAAAAAGCCATACATTGCGGTTGATAAATGAAACTGTTCAATAAAAATAAACGGCGCCTCTGCGTAATAGCTGAATAATATGCCATTAATCGCCCCAATTAAAAAACCATAAGTCAAAACCTTCTGATTTGTTAACAAGCGTTTGCAGATTGGTACTAATTTTATCGATACTCGTTGATTTACTTCAAGTGTTTCTGGTAAACGTAAAAATGCGTAGCAAAAAATCAAAATACTCATCAACACTAGTACAAAGAAAACAGCTCGAAAACCAAAAGACTGATCAACAATCCCGCCAATCAATGGACCTATCGCTGGAGTGAACGCCAGTGCTGCTGATATTTGTGCAAATAGTGCATGACGCTGATTACCAGAGTAACTTTCCCGTAGTATCGTCTGAGTCACAACGGAACCGGTACTTGCTCCAAACGCTTGAACAAATCGCGCTAGCAGCAAAACCTCGATCGTTGGTGCTCGAAAACAAAGAAAGCTGCCGAGTCCATAAAATAACAAGCCAAACAACAGTGCTTTCCGTCGTCCGATAAAATCAGACAACCAGCCCCAAAAGAATACCCCTAAAGCAAAGGCTAAAAAATAGATACTCAACGTTAGTTGGACCGTTGCCATCGATACCTGAAAATCATAGGCAATATCCGGCAATGACGGTGTAAAAATCGTTTCACTGATTTGTGGGAAACCAACCAAAACAATCAATAATAATAAAGATGGTACACGAGTTTCGATGCTTTTTTTCAAAAGAAAATCCTCCTAAATTAAAAGCGGAATGGGCTCGTTCAGCTCCGACTGAAAAATAGGAAAACATGACTGAGGTGCTTTTGCCTCATTCAGGTTTTATCTTTTTTCCGAGGCGCTAGCCCATACAGCTAGATAAATTAAAAGCGGAATGGGCTCGTTCAGCTCTGACCGAAAAATAGGAAAACATGACTGAGGCGCTTTTTGCCTCATTCATGTTTTTTTCTTTTTTCCGAGGCGCTAGCCCATACAGCTAGTCAATTATTTTATAAGGTTGAAAAAAAACATCTATCTCCGGGAAGCGGCGGGAGCATAATCAATATTAATTGGTACGTATTCATTTGCTAGTCACTTCCTTTTCTTCATTTCGTTAGATCACTTCTCATCTCACTCTATGATAACACAGACTCTAGTTCGAGTCTTAGACGTACTTATTATTTAAATAGGTTTCCAACAAATTCAATCGTTTGATCCGAGGTCTGATTTGCCATAGCTTTAGCATTTTCCCGATTAAGATCACCAAGAATCATCGAACGTTTTTTTCCAAAGTTTTCAAAAATTTCTTCCATACACTCTTCTGGTGTCATTGCAGCAGCCAGCGCAGCTTTTCCAGCCTCCGTATCCGGCAAAGATTTCAAGAAACTTGGCGTAATTGTTGAGCCTAAAATTGGTACCATGATATCAACGTTGGTATCCAGCATTTCAAAAGCTACAGCTTCCGTCATCTTACTGATAAATGACTTGCCTGCACCATATTGAGCAATGTAGGGCGCACCTGTAATACCTGACATCGATCCGATATTAATGATGCCGCCACGATTTTTTTCTTTGAATAATTTTGTATAATAATGGAAGTACTTCATAAACGAAATAATATTGATGTTGATCATCTGTTGCTCTTGCTCCCAGGTTTGTTCATAAAATGGACCAAATACGCTTAAACAAGCGACATAGGAAACGAAACCAATATCCAGACCTTTCGTTTGTTCGATGATTCGTTCAATTGCTAGATCAGTGGATAAATCTTCTGTTATAACTTGATAAGCTATCTTGTATTCTTCAACAAGTTCTTTGCCTAAAGCCTCTAACGCTTCTGTTCTTCTGCCAATTAAAACAACGTTTAGTTTTCTTTCAGCTAAGGACCTAGCCATTGCCTTACCAACACCATCTGTGGCACCAAAAATAATCCCCCACTCACCGTATTTTGCTTTAAATTCTATCATTTTTTCTCCTCCTTCTTTTTGTGTTACTCTAATATATTCCTACTTATTATTGTATCTGTAATCGCTTTTATAAGCAATGTTTGATTTCAAAAGTCAGATCTGTCCGTGGTTATTCAAAAATTTATCCAAAAAAGTCAGAAAATAACAAAAATAAGCCCGTTAGCTCTCAATTAATGCTAAACTTATTTCATTGAATGAAAATTATATTTGAGCCAACACAAAGGAGCTTCGCCTATGAACATAAAGCAATCTATACCTAATGATTTTAGTGGTTTTGTCAATGTTATCGCTAATGACAAGTCATTATTATGTGAATCTTACGGTTATCGGGATCTTCCCAATCAAATAAAGAACAATTTAGAGACCATTTTCAGCACTGCATCTGGCGGGAAAACTTTTGTCGCTGTTGCGATCATGAAATTGATCGAAGAAAAGAAAATTGGAATCGATCAACCAATCAAACATATTCTTTCAAAACAAATGCCGAATATTGATCCAAGCGTGACTGTCCATCAATTATTAAACCACACATCTGGGATTGGCGATTATTATGATGAAGAGTTACTCTCTGACTATGCGGATCTTTGGCAAGATTTCCCTAATTATAAGATACGCAAAAACAGTGACTTGCTGCCTTTATTCATTGACAAGAAAATGGTGGATACTCCTGGAAAAAAATTCCAATATAATAATACAGGCTATGTGTTGCTAGCTATGATCATCGAAGAAGTAACACGTCAAGCCTTCGACCACTATTTAAAACAAGTCATCTTCGATCCAGCTGGTATGACTTCCACCGGTTACTTTGCCTTAGATCGACTACCGGGCAATGTTGCCAACAGCTACATTTACGATAAAGAAACAACGGATTATTATTCCAATATTTATAGTATTGACGTCAAAGGAACTGGTGCTGGCGGCTGTTTCACCACCTTAAAAGACCTAGAACGTTTTTGGCAGATCCTCTTTAGTGGGAAAATCATTTCTGAGCACGCTGTTACTCTGATTCACACCATGCAAGCAGCCGATCATTATGGCTACGGGTTTTGGATTGCTAAAAAAGCTGATCACACGTTTCCATATATGCAAGGACATGATCCAGGCGTCTCATTTATCTCCTCTTATAATAAAACATTGAGTTTACAGATTACACTCATGAGTAACTTAGAGCAGGATGTGTGGTCCTTGCATAAAGAAATCGCTACCATTTTTTCTGAAGATGATCACCTGACAGAAAAGTGAGGGAAATAATGGATTTTAAAACGAAATTAAACAATTACGTCCGTTCTTATGAACAACAAGGCTATTTACAGGGCAGTTTACTCATTGCAGATAAATCTGGCATCTTATTAGAACAAAGTTTTGGATTAGCTTCTATTGAATTCAATGTTGCTAATACTTCTGAAACCAAATATCAAATAGGCTCATTAACAAAAGCATTTACTTCCATGGCAGTATTGATCTTACAGCATCATGGTTTGTTGTCGATTGACGACACTATCAATACATATCTCAGTGATTTTCCAAATGGCGAGAAAATAACTATTTACCATTGTATGACTTGTACATCTGGCATTCCTGACTTTGCTTCATTTGGTGATTTTTGGGAAACTACCATGCGACTCAGCTGGACACTGGATGATATGCTCGATTTATTCAAAGAGCTGCCACTTGAATTTGAGCCTGGTAGTCAGTTTGCCTATTCTAATTCTGGTTATTTGGTTTTAACAAAAATAATTGAAGTGATTACGGGGCAAACTTATGCACAGTTTTTAGAAGAAGCAATTTTTACACCGTTAAACATGACAAATACAGGATGTATGAATGAAACAGATATCGTCTTGAACTTAGCTTCTAGTTATAGCTACTGGGAGAAAGAAATCAATACACCACAGACAAATCATTTCTTTCCATTAGGTGCCTATGGACTCTATTCAACTACAAAGGATTTATATCTATGGGATCAAGCCATTAGACACTATCAGCTCGTTCCCGAGCACTTAACAAAGCTAATGTTTACAGTCAATAAAAGTAGTTATGCTTGTGGTTGGGATATTGCCACACTCAATGCTCATCGCTATCGACAGCATTTTGGAAACATCAGTGGGTTTGTCAACTCGATCAAGCAATTTGAAGAGGAAGATTTAACCGTTATCTTGCTCAGTAACCTAGATGTTATACCTGTAACAACAATCACTAAAGAAATTGCCCGATTGAAGTTTGACAGTACATTTTCTCCAACTACCCATCCATTACAACTCATGTCGCCTGTTCCGTTAGAAAAATTTGTTGGCCGCTACAAAGCAGCAAACACCACTTCCCTTGAAATTGTCAGCCAAAGAAAATCTTTGTTTCTTATTGTGCCTAAACTCTATGAAATCAACTATAAATTCAAGCTTAGATTAGTTCAGGCGAACAATGAAACAATCATATTTACGACAGAGAAAATCAACGAATCGATTACGTTTGTCTATCAGAATCAATATGATTTCGAGAAAATTTTATATACTGATTGTCAGGGAATAACAACCACTTTAACAAAACGAAGTGAAACAGACTATCCGTGTTAAAGGGTCTGGAGGCCGGGACATAACTCTACGAGTCACATCCCATCCTCAAGGAATCCGAATAAACGGTGGGCACAGAAGTAACTCCTTCGGAAATAAGCTGAAATTCACAAAAATTTGAAAAGTAATTTTCGTGAATTCCCTCTTATTTCTCGGAGTTAAACACTTCCGTCCCAACCTCAGATCCTTTATTTTTCTATTTCATTTAACGCTTCTCTTTTACGTCAATAACTTCTATTTGAGCCATCATACCGGTGTCTTCATGTTCTAAAATATGACAATGATACATAAAAACTCCTGGCACATCAAATCTAACGGCAATTCTGACTGTTTCTTGCGCATTTACACCAATAGTATCTTTCCAACCTAATTCATTGGGATAAGGCGGACGACCATTTCTGCTAAGGACTTGAAATTGGGTTCCATGGATATGAAAAGGATGGATCATCCCTTTATCTGCTGGATTAATATTAGACACATCCCAAATCTGAGTCTCGCCCATTGTTTGTTGCTTATCAATTCGTTTCATATCAAAAATCTGATCATCGATTTTAACAAAATCTCTCATCCCTGACATGACTGTCTCCTCTATTACGGTTGAATCAGTTGCTTGAAGTCGTTGTATCTCTATAAGTTTCTCTGGCATATACCAATCATTTTCCTTAAAATCACCCACTTTAAAAGCAACCAATGGGCTATCGTCACTATAAAGAATAATCTCTTCACCCGCTGAACGCCCTTTAAAATCTGCAATGATCTCCGCTCTTTCACCAGCAGTTAGCATTAAATGAGTAAATAAGATAGGCTCAGGCAGGATACCGCCATCTGATGCAATTTGCGTAAAGGGGAGCTCCTTGGAAAAATGCAAGCGAAATTCTCGACGATTAGCCCCATTTAGCAAACGTAGCCGTACTTGTTGTGTCGTAACATCAAAATAAGCATTCACTGTGCCATTGATCAAGGGTATGTTCCCTAACGTTCCGTCAACATTGTAATCTTTGTGATAGTCCAATTGATTATCATGATAACTTCTATCTTGTAAAACGATTGGAATATCATCCACACCATATTCTCTTGGAAAAGGTAGCTTGCTTTCCTGATCGTCTTTTATAATCACCATTGCAGCCAAACCTTTCCAAACTTGCTCAGCAGTGTTTGGGCAAGGATGCGGGTGCAGCCAAGCCGTTGATGCTGGCTGGTCAACTGTAAATTCAATTTCCTGTGTTCCTTTAGGATAAACAGGTGCATGAGGTCCACCATCTGTTTCTGGACCTGAAACGTTTAGACCATGCCAATGATAGGTCGTTAGCTCGGGTAGTTCGTTCTTTAGGGTAACACTATAGTTTTTTCCTCGTTCTAAAATAATCGTTGTGCCCAACAATGAAGCATTATATCCCCAAGTTTTCGTTTTTTCCCCAGGTAAAATTTGCGTTTCTCCTTCTTGTGATACAATGGTATATCTTGTTTGCAACTCTGAATCAAAATCTGGTATCAGTAAAGGCGGGATCGCTAATTTATTTTGTGGAGACTTTACTTTTTCCAACGGAATATAATCTATTCCTGCTCTATCAAAAACCGGATCGTCAAAAAAATAATCAGTATATCTATTGTTGTTCATAATATTCTCCTTCTAAAAAACTACAACCGTAGTCGTTTTTTCCTTAAAAAAAGATGAAGAGTCAATTTAAACATCAACTCTTCATACATTTCCTGACTTAAACTAATTCACTGTTGATTGTGTACTTTGTACCTGTTAATGCCTGTTCTAAATCAGCTCGATCTATCTCACTATCACTGGTCACTTTCGCTGTCTTGGTAGTCAGATCAACCGCTACTGACAGAAGCCCAGAAACTGATTCAAATCGTTCTCTAACATTAGTCGCACAGCCTTCGCAGGTAAGTCCTGCTATTTCAAATGTTTTTTTCCATCCTTATTTTCCCCTTTTTAATATTACTTTTTTATTTTTTCAACGCTGAAGGCTTAAAGCCTTTTAATCTCAATGCATTCAGCAATACAGAAACTGAACTAAAACTCATTGCGGCTCCCGCAATCATCGGATTCAATAATGGTCCGCCGAATAGGTATAAGACGCCCATTGCAACTGGAATTCCTAATGTGTTATAAGCAAATGCCCAGAATAGATTTTCTTTGATATTCTTGATTGTCGCTTTACTCAATTCTACTGCTGTTGGGACATCCATCAAATCACTGCGCATCAACACGATATCCGCTGATTCCATCGCAACGTCTGTTCCTGAACCAATCGCGATCCCGATATCCGCTTGAGCTAAAGCTGGTGCATCATTGATTCCATCACCAACCATCGCAACTTTCTTGCCTTCTTTTTGAAGTTTCATTACTTCGTTGGCTTTATCTTCCGGTAACACTTCACTTAAGACACGATCGATCCCTACTTGTTTCGCAATTGCTTGAGCGGTCCGTTTGTTATCTCCTGTGATCATCGCAACTTCGATACCCATTTGGTGTAATTTTTTGATTGCTGGGATACTGTTTGGTTTGATCGTATCTGCTACTGCGATAATTCCGGCAATTACATCATCTTTCGCAATATACATCGGTGTTTTCCCTTGTTCTGCTAATTGGTCTGAAGTAAAACCTAAATTGCCTAAAGAAATGTTGCGGTCATCCATCAATTTCTTGTTTCCTAATAATAAACGACTACCTTCGATCGTCACTTCGATCCCATGACCTGGAATTGCTGCAAACTCTTCTGTTTGTGCAAATGCTAAATTCTTCTCTTCTGCTCCGTTGACGATTGCTTCACCTAGCGGATGTTCAGACCCTTTTTCAGCAGATGCCGCTAAACGTAGTAACTCATTTTGTTCCATCCCATTTGCGGTTACGATATCCGTCACTTTTGGTTTTCCTTCAGTAATGGTTCCTGTTTTATCGAAAACGATTGTTTGGATTTTATGTGTCGTTTCAAGTGCATCACCACTTTTGATCAATACGCCATTTTCAGCACCTTTACCTGTTCCTACCATGATGGCAGTTGGTGTTGCTAAACCTAGCGCACAAGGACATGCAATAACTAAGACGGAAATCGTGATCGTTAAGGCGAACACCCAAGACTCTTGTCCTAAGAAATACCAAGCTAAACCAGCTAAAACAGAGAGCACCATCACGATTGGTACAAAGACACCAGAAATTTTATCGGCCATTTTAGCAATTGGTGCTTTTGAGCCTTGCGCATCTTCCACTAGTTTAATGATTTGAGACAAGGCAGTATCTTTCCCAACTTTTGTTGCTTTGAAACGGAAACTACCGTTTTTATTGATACTTGCGCCGATAACATTGTCGCCAACTTTTTTCTCAACTGGCATACTTTCACCTGTCAACATTGATTCATCGATTGCAGAAGAGCCTTCGATTACAACACCATCTACTGGAATTTTTTCTCCTGGGCGAACGATGATCGTATCATCTAGCTGAACGCTATCTACCGGAATTTCCATTTCTTGACCATTACGGAAAACACGGGCATTTTTTGGTGCTAAGCCCATTAATTTTTTGATTGCTTCAGAGGTTTTTCCTTTTGAGACAGCTTCAAAGTATTTACCTAATGTGATCAAAGTTAAAATCACACCAGCAGATTCATAATACAAAGCCATTGTAAATTGCGGATCGCCAGCAAAAATCATCGCTGTTCCGTATAAACTATAAGCTACAGCAGCGCTAGTTCCTAAAGCAACTAAAGAATCCATATTAGGATGACCCTTGAATAACGCTTTAAATCCAACTGTAAAGAAGCTTCTACCTAAATACAGGACTGGAATCGTTAAGACCAATTGAACCATCGCAAATGTTTCAGGATGCATCATAGGATCTACTAATGCTGGTAAAGGCAAGCCAACCATATGTCCCATAGCAACATATAATAAAGGAACAGTAAATACTGCCGACATCCAAAAGCGTTGCCACATGTCTTTGATATGCTTTTGTTTTTTCTCACGGTCTTTATCTACCGTATCAGCTGAATCAATTTGTTCCACTGCGCCATACCCAGCATCAGCTACTGCTTTGGTAATATCTGAGACATTTAAAACAGATGGATCAAAATCCACTACCATTTTTTCTGTCGCTAAATTGACTGATGCTTTTGCAACACCGTTCAGTTTGCCTGTTGCTTTTTCGATTGTTTGCGCACAAGAAGCACACGTCATGCCATCGATATCAAATGTTCGTTGTTGGACATTGCTCAACGCTTCGTAGCCTGCATCTGATACGGCTTTTTGAATATCTTTTTCTGAGAGTTTATTCTCATCATATTCAATATTTAACTTTTCGGTTGCTAAGTTAACAGTTGATTTAGTAACACCTGTCAGTTTTGCGGTCGCTTTTTCTACCGTTTGTGCACATGAGGCACAGGTCATCCCTTCGATATCAAATGTTTTCACTTCCATTTTCTCCATCTCCTCTAATAATTAATTGGCTTGTTTATATGAATAATCCTTCGGCGTACAATTACATAGAATAACGTCGACAGCATTCTTTTTCTTTTTTTGTAGCGCTTTTTCTAACTGCTCGATATCCTCAACGCTCAAGACGCTTTCATCAATGATCGTTTTAAGGACAGCTCCAACCTCTTTTGCACAAATCTTACCTAAGAGTTCATCCGTTTCCAATTGAATACCACTTTTTTCTTCTATTAATGATCGATAAATAAATTTATTGCCTAATTTTTCAGTAGATAACAGCTTTTTTTCAACTAGTCGTGCAAGCAAGGTCTTGACTGTGGTCGTTTTCCATTCGGTTTTTTGATTTAGCAGTTGTTGGACTTCTTTGCTGGTTGTTTCACCTTGAGTCCATACGATTCTCATGATTTCCCATTCGGCATCAGTTATATGTTGTATTTCCCTTGTTGCCATCGAGATTCCCTCCTATTCCTTAACTAGTTCTATTAGGTCATCTTCTATCAACCAACCTTGATGCTTGATTCTTTCACTGGATGTGGTTAAATACTCTACCTTATAGGCAGTCGTACTCAATGAAGCTTCTATAACAGATTTCGCTCCTTCCATTCCAATTGAATGATCGGCATTTAGCAAGACCATTTTTCCTTCTTTCAATTTTTCTTTCCCTGAGTCTACTATCTCTTCTTGGACGATCCATTTGTAATTGACCACTAACTGTTCCCCATTTGTCGGCATATAACTGACTGTATACGCTCTTGTATCATGGATCGCTAAGATCCTAACAGCAGTATTTCTCATTCCAGAAACATAGCCAGCCGACACAGTCGCTAGGTCATCTATTTGAAATTTTGGTTGCACAGCCTTTTCTAAATATTGTTTCTTTATTTTCATATATATCTTCTACTTTCTTTAAAATCTACATTTGTAGTCGTTTCAACTTCTCTTGTATCTTAATTCAAATTATGATGTTTGTCAACACCTTATTTTTGGATTATTTCTTCAATATATTTCTTTAAGACATCTTTTGGATAGTATCCAACGACTTTTTCTTTTGCTTCTCCGTTTTCAAATAGGATGATCAGCGGCAAGCTCATTACGTTATATTTTTCGGGAATCTTTTCATTTGTTTCAACATTTATTTTTTTGATTTCAATCTCTGCTGAATACTCCTTGGCTAGTTCATCTAATACTGGTTCTAACATTTTACAATAACTGCACCATTCTGCCCAAAATTCAACTAGAACGATTCCCTGTTCAACCTCTTGAAAAAAATTTTCATCCGTTATTGCTTTTATCATTTTTTTCCTCTCCTTTTTACTTCACAACCAAAGTTTACAACTGTAGTCGTTTTTTGTCAACAAAAAAACTAACTCACTCATTTTTTCATTTCTGAGTAAATTAGTTTTCAGCGTTCTTCTATTACTTAATCTGTTGTATTATTTTTCAAAGACAAGACTGTCTCTCTTTTGATCAGCTGATGAGGAATCACCATTCTAACGCCTGTCGCTTCTTTTTCCTGTAAGGATTCAATCAGTTTTTGCATGCCCATTTTCCCAAGTTCTGCAATATCGATATCGATACTAGTTAGATAAGGATGAACGAGCGTTGCATAAATCGAGTTATTGAAACTGATCACTGAAAAATCATCTGGTACACGATAGCCATACATTTGCGCTAATTGAATCATTCGCATCGCAAAGATATCATCGATCACGACAGCCGCGGTGGCTTTAGTTTCTTTCAACAGTTGTTCAAAGGCTACATAATCTTCTGGTTTTTCCATATCTACTGAAGGTAAGACCGTCAAATTTGCTAACATCATCGCCTTTTGGTAACCGAAATAACGTTCATAATAGACATTTTCATGGGTCGTATTCGTAATAAACAGAATATTTTTATGCCCATTTTCAATTAGGTAATCTGTCGCATGTTTTCCTAGTAATTGATTATCATTATCCACGTAAATGACCTTATCTTCATTTGTATACGGCTGACCGATCAATGAGAAGGGAACTTGATTTTCGAATAAATAATTGATGACTGGATCATCTTTATCTGAGTAAAGTAAGATGAATCCATCGACTTGTTTTTGGCGATGCATCAGTTGAACATTTTCCAACAACGTCTCAAAAGATTGTGCCGTAGCGATTGCCGTCGTCATACTGTGTTTACGCGCTTCGTCATTGATCGATTCAATGATTTCTAAGTAAAAAGGATTTCCCATTCGCTCACGAGAATCTAACGGTGGCAAAATCACGCCAACTGCTCCTGACGAGCGTTTGCCTAGATTTCTAGCAGCAATGTTGGGCACATACCCCATTTCTTCCATTACCTTATAGACTTTTTTCTTCGTCGCATCTGAAATACTTGAGTGGTCGTTGATTACTCTGGAGACAGTGGACGTAGCAACACCAGCTTTTTTTGCAACATCTTTAACAGTAATTGTCATCTATTCTCCTCCTTTCATGAATAATCATACAAATCTGGATAAATCATTCTATCGTAGAAAATAATACCATAGATTGATGCTTTGTTGCTATCGTCTTTTTTCAAGAATAGTCACTAGAACAACCAGTGAAATCAATCATTCACTTTTGCTGATTGCCAGACAGATAGCAAGAAATCAAGCGTCAATTCTTTCGTAGAAGCAACCAGCGCGATATCCGTTCCAAGATCTTCTGAACGTCCTACACCAATCGGCAAAGCACAGCTCGCAATAATCGCTTGAATTCCCGCTTTGGCATCTTCGATTCCGATACATTCTGCAGCTGTCAAGCCAACATTTTTGGCCGCTAATTGAAAAATCTCAGGGGCAGGTTTACCTTTTGCAACTGCACTTGGATCAGCAATACCGTCAAAGTAGGGCATCAACGCCATTTTCTCCAATAGAAATGGACCATTTTTACTAGCAGAGGCCAATGAAATTTTGATTCCTTGTTTTTTTAAGTCTTGTAACAACGCCAGAATCCCTGGATAAACATCCTTCGGGCTAACTTGCTGGATCATTTCTACGTAGTACTCATTTTTCCGCTTTGCTAGTTCAGCGAATTGTTCCGAAGTGAAGTCATTGGTTTTCCCGCCATGAGCTAGTAATAATGTCAATGAATCTTCACGACTCACACCTTTCAACTCTTCATTAAACGCGCGATCAATCGTGATGCCGATTTCTTTACCTAACCGTTGCCACGCTTGATAGTGGTATTCGGCTGTATCGGTCAACACACCATCTAAATCAAATAAAACACCTTTAAACATGCGTATTCACCTTTTCCATTTCGATCACTAATTCATCGGCTAAAACCTGCTTATCTCCATATACAGTAAGCGGCAACTCTGCTCCTGAAACAAGCTGTAAACGAACCTTTTCTTGATCCACAGTCACATAAAGCAAACGCCCTCGATAATTCACATGAAAGGCATAGCTTGTCCATGTACTTGGTAAAAACGGTGCAAAACTTAGTTTCTCATCAGCTGTCTTCATTTGCGCAAATCCTTGCACGATCGCAAGCCAACTGCCTGTCATTGACGTGATATGCAAACCATCTTCCGTATCGTTGTTGTAATTATCTAAATCTAAACGAGCTGTTCGTTGATACATTTCTACCGCTTTTTCTTCCATCCCGAGTTCTGCCGCTAAAACGGCGTGAACACTTGGCGATAAAGAAGATTCATGCACCGTCATCGGTTCATAAAACAAGAAATTCCGCTCTTTTTCTGCTCGTGAAAAACGTTCGCCAAAGAAATAAATCCCTTGTAATACGTCTGCTTGCTTGATAAAGCAAGAACGTAAAATACGATCCCACGACCAATGTTGATTTAACGGTAAGTCCTCTGATGATAATGCTGTTCTCGGCATTAAATCTTTATCTAAGAAGGTATCATGTTGGACAAAAACGCCTAACTCTTCATCAAATGGATAATACATATTATCAATGATTTCTTGCCAATGCGCTTGCTCTTCTTTGCTAATATCAACCGATGTTTCTGCTTGGTATTTCGTGTAATGCTCTAAAGTATATTGTAATACCCACGTTGCGATCGTATTTGTGTACCAATTGTTGTTGATATTATTTTCATATTCATTTGGTCCTGTCACACCATGGATCATGTATTTTCCAGTACGTTTAGAAAAATGCACGCGATCTGCCCAAAAACGTGCGATTTCCGTTAGAACTTGTAGTCCTTCATTTTTTAGATAATCAGTATCTCCAGTATAATTCACATAATTGTAGATAGCATACGCAATGGCACCATTTCGGTGGATTTCTTCAAAGGTGATTTCCCATTCATTGTGGCATTCAATTCCTGTGAAGGTCACCATTGGATATAAAGCACCAGCTAATCCTTGTTGACGCGCATTATGTTTCGCTTGCTCTAATTGGTTATAGCGGTATTTCAATAAATTTTTTGTGACTTCTGGTTTTGCCAAAGCTAAATATAAAGGAACAGCATACGCTTCTGTATCCCAATAAGTGGCACCGCCATACTTTTCACCTGTAAAGCCTTTTGGCCCAATGTTCAACCGTTCATCTTCTCCATAATAGGTGGTAAATAATTGGAATAAATTAAACCGGATGCCTTGCTGTGCTGCATCGTCTCCTTCAATCACAACGTCAGCAAGTGCCCAACGCTTCGCCCAGGCGTCATTTTGCTCATTCAGTAATTCATCGAAGGTTTTAGTTACTTGCTTCAGTAGTTGAACTGCTTTTTCTTGTTGTTGCGTTTCTGGAATATCACGGCTAGTCAACACGATTACTTGTTTTTCTAGCGTGATTGATTCATTTGCTTGTAGCTTCGCTTGAAATGATTGTTGTACGATTAAAGGTTCCGTTTCAGCCACACCTGCTTTGGCCTCTGTCACATGTTTCATTGCGGCCGTTACACTAAACTGTTCAATACCAAATGGATTTGGAATCGTCTTAGTCGTTAAAAAGCCGATGGCATCTTCGAAACCAGATTGTTGGGCTTCCCAAAACATTTCATCATAATTGCTATCTTCATTGCGAACATCTCCATCGATTTTTGAGCTGATTTGAATATCTGCTACACCCTCAAGAACTTCTACCGTTACCCGAATCACAGCCAGTTCTTGTTGCACAATACTTAAAAAACGTTCAAATCGGAATTTAACTTTTGCCTCCTCAGTTTCAAGAGTAAATGTACGTGTCAACAACCCGTTATGCATATCTAATTCTAAATAAAAATCTTTTGGTTCTTGTATACCTAAGTCAACCGTTTTCCCATTCACAAGAATATCCATTGCGATAAAATCCACTGCATTGATAACTTTCCCAAAATATTCAGGATAGCCATTTTTCCACCAACCAACTCTGGTCTTGTCAGGATACCAAACACCGGCTAAATAGGTTCCTTGATGATGATCACCTGTATAGTGTTCTTCAAAATTCCCTCGCATCCCCATATAACCGTTTCCCATTGATGTTAGCGATTCTTGAAGACGACGTTCGTTGCGTTCTAATTGATGTGTGGCAATTTTCCATGGGTCTATTTCAAATAAATGCTTCATTTTCTCTCCTCCTGTATGTTGTTTGCTTCTTAACCTCATAATAAACGCAACCGATTGCATTGTCAAACATTTCTTTATGCATTACTGCTTATTCGTTGAATATTCTTTGACTGTAATGATAATATCATTTTATCAACAATCAGAGAGATGTGATTTTATTTAAGGGTTTACAAAAATAAAAATCTGCTTTATACTACAGTCAACGAAATCGATTGCGCAATTATTGCAAAGGAGAGAGAAAAGATGAAAAAGTTACTAAGTTTCGAATTTTGGCAAAAGTTTGGCAAAGCATTGATGGTCGTCATTGCCGTGATGCCAGCCGCAGGGTTAATGATCAGTATCGGGAAAACAATCCCTCTGATCAATCCAGATTGGACAGCACTAGCTACAACAGGCGGTGTTATCGAAAACATTGGTTGGGGCGTCATCAGCAACTTACATATCTTGTTCGCACTTGCGATCGGTGGTAGTTGGGCGAAAGAGCGCGCAGGTGGGGCATTTGCTGCTGGGCTTTCATTTATTTTGATCAATCGCATCACTGGTTCGATTTTTGGTGTAACTAGTGATATGTTAGCCGATGACAAAACGTTTACGCACACATTGTTTGGCACGAAAATCATGGTTAAAGGTTTCTTCACTAGCGTTTTAGAAGCACCCGCCTTAAATATGGGTGTTTTCGTGGGGATCATTGCTGGTTTCGTTGGCGCAATGGCGTTCAACAAATACTACAATTACCGTAAACTACCTGATGCTCTTTCGTTTTTCAACGGCAAGCGCTTTGTACCATTCGTTGTGATCCTTTGGTCAACGATCGTTGCGATTCTTTTAGCAATTATTTGGCCTTACATTCAAGCCAGCATCAACAATTTCGGACTTTGGATCGCTCAATCTCAAGATACCGCACCAGTTCTCGCACCATTTTTATATGGAACATTAGAGCGTTTACTCCTACCGTTCGGCTTGCATCATATGTTGACGATCCCGATCAACTATACCCAATTAGGCGGAACCTATGAAATCTTATCTGGCGCACAGGCTGGAACACAAGTATTCGGGCAAGATCCGTTATGGTTAGCTTGGGCAACTGATTTAGTCAATTTAAAAGGCTCTGGTGATACATCACAATACAATTATGTCTTAGCAAACTGGACGCCCGCTCGTTTCAAAGTTGGACAAATGATTGGTGCTTCTGGGATTTTGATGGGAATGACACTGGCGATGTATCGTAATGTCGACCCTGATAAACGTTCAAACTATAAATCAATGTACCTTTCAGCCGCTTTAGCCGTGTTCCTAACAGGAGTGACTGAACCTTTAGAATTTATGTTTATGTTTGCAGCAGTGCCATTATATGTTGTTTACGCCATCATCCAAGGTGCGGCATTCGCTATGGCAGACATCGTAGCATTACGTGTTCATTCATTCGGAAACATTGAACTTTTGACCCGAACACCCTTAGCCATAAAGGCTGGTCTAGGCGGAGATTTGTTGAATTTTGTTCTTTGCACTATTGTATTCGGCGTGTTGACTTATTTTATCGCCAATTTCATGATCAAAAAATTCAACTTTGCTACACCAGGTAGAAATGGCAATTACGATAACAATGAGTCTCAAGCTGATTCAACAACGAACAACGCTCAAAGCGCGGACGGAATCGATCCTCAAATCATCGATATCGTTCATCTGCTAGGCGGAAAAGAAAATATCGTGGATGTTGATGCGTGTATGACCCGGTTACGTGTCAGTGTCACTGATAAGAATAAAGTTGGAACAGAGGATGCTTGGAAAAAAGCTGGCGCTATGGGATTGATCGTAAAAGATAATGGCGTTCAAGCCGTTTACGGACCGAAAGCTGACGTGTTAAAATCAGATATTCAAGACCTATTAGATTCAGGTGTTACAATTCCCGCACCACAGCAAGCTGAACCACTCGCTCCGACACCAAACAGCTCAGCTTATCTCGGTCTCACAAAAACGATCGTGCCTGTGGCTCATGGTGAAGTAATCGCAATTGATCAAGTAGACGATCCTGTCTTTTCACAAAAAATGATGGGTGATGGCTTCGCCGTTATCCCTATAGATGAAACAATTTATGCACCGATCACGGGTGTGATCACCAGCATTTTCCCTTCTAAACACGCATTAGGTATTCAAACCGACGAAGGTATCGAAGTGCTGATCCATATGGGGCTTGATACAATCGAAATGAAAGATTCTGCCTTTACAATCCTAGTAACAGAGGGACAAAAAGTCACTGCAGGTGACACAATCGCCACAGCTGATTTAGAAAAAATCACAGCCGCCGGTAAACAAACCACTATGATCGTTGTCTTTACAAACCGTGAACAGATCAATGCATTCCATTTAGATAAAGTCGGCAAACAAGATCCTGGAACTGCCATCGGACGTTTAGACATTTAACATAAGTAACATTCTAAATAGGATCGGCGTAAAGCTCACAGAGTTTTATTCTGATCCTATTTTTTTAATTTGAAACAGAGTGGAACATTGTCACCATTTATAGGTTGTCGTCGAGTAAACCATTGTGCCACGTGTTATCTAGCTGCACGGGCTAACTTTTCGGAAAAAGGATAAAAAGTGTGAGTGGGTCATAACTCTTCGAGTCATATCCCGCTCACATGGAATCCGGATAAACGGTGGGAGCAGAACGAAGCCCATTACGCTTTTAATTTTAGGAGGAATAAGTATGAAGGTACTAACATTGAACACCCACAGTTGGTTAGAAAATAACCCCTTAGAAAAATTACAGCAATTAGTGGACCACATCAGCAAAGAAGAATATGCATTGATCGCTCTACAAGAAGTCAACCAACGGATTAACAGCTTACCTGTGGTTTCAACGCATAACTTCCACCCAACAAAACATCAACAGCCGATCCACGAAGACAATTTTGCACATCTCTTGGTTCAGCTTTTAAAAGCACAGGGACATGACTATCACTGGAGCTGGGCATACAACCATATCGGTTACGACGCTTACCACGAAGGCGTTGCACTACTTTCCAAACAGCCGATCCAGCCAAAAGCTGTCTTAGTTTCCAAAGAAAAGAATCCAGATGACCATCACACTAGGCTGCTCCTCATAGGTCAGACCAAATTAGCGGACAGACCAATTACAGTAGTCTGTTGTCATTACTCTTGGTGGTTAGAATCTGGCGGCTTTTCATACGAATGGCAACAAACAGAGCAGGCATTAAAAAGCCAAACTTTGCCATTACTACTGATGGGCGATTTTAACAACCCAGCTTCGGTTGCTCAAACCGGCTACGACCTTGTCCTAACCAGCCACTTGCATTTGCAAGACAGTTTTTTAACAGCTAATAAAAGAATCGGTGAACACACTGTTGAAAAGGCCATAGATGGCTGGGGTGAAAATCAAGAGAAATTACGCATCGACTATATCTTTTCCTCGCAAGAGTTGACGATTTCTAATTACCACATCGTCTTTGACGGGAAACAGACCCCTGTGATCAGTGACCATTTCGGCTTAGCAGTAACAGTCAACTAAACAAACAGGACGCTTAAGGCTAACAACGGTCCTCAGCGTCCTGTTTCTTTTTCCCTTTTGG
Organism: Enterococcus silesiacus; assembly: GCF_001886225.1. NCBI lineage: Bacteria > Bacillati > Bacillota > Bacilli > Lactobacillales > Enterococcaceae > Enterococcus > Enterococcus silesiacus. The sequence goes on from NZ_JXLC01000001.1 coordinate 59,154, forward strand.
AAAATAATGATAAACTAACTATAGGACTTAGTGAAAGTAGGAAACTAGATGAATATAACTATATTTGGCGGAAGCGGCTTTATCGGACAAAAACTTTCTGAAGAATTAACGAACAATGGACATAACGTAACGAGTATTTCACGCAAAGGAAAACCCGCAGATCTATCAGATTCATGGGCTAAAAAAGTTCACTGGTTTCGTTCTGACATCTTAAACGATACTTATTGGCACAAGGCTCTTCAAGAAGCAGATTGGGTTATCGATACAATCGGAATTCTTTTTGAGCATCCGCGCAAAAAAATTACCTATGATCGCTTTATTTTGACGCCCGTCCAATTGATTTTAGATTACCTGAATACGCACAATCCGTCTGCCCACTTCTTGTTTATTTCAGCTAACAGCGCCCCATTTCCGTTAAGAAAGTACATGGATGCTAAACTGCAGGCAGAGCAACTGATCAAAGAAAATGCGCAGCCACACGTCATTATTTACCCAAGCCTAGTCGTAGATAAAAAACGCTATTTTTCCGTTATCAGCGCATTTGGTATTAAGGTTCTAAAAGCAATCCCTGGAATCAAAAAGCTCGTCCGTGCCTATGAACCAATTTCCAGAGAAAAGCTGGCAATAGAAATCAACAGTGTTGTAGAAGGAAAATCATCAGCTTACACTCAAAGACAGACATAAAAAAGCATCTCCAATACGGAAATGCTTTTTATGTCTTACCCTTTCACAGAACCACTTGTAATTCCTTCTACATAATACTTTTGCATAAAGATAAACAACAACGTGATCGGTACCGCGATCAAGACACAACCAGCTGTAAATGCCATAAAGTATTGATCGATTTTATCCTTTGTTTGCATTGTGAACAGACCAATCGCCACCGTATATTTATTGACATTATCCCCTAAAATAATTTTTGCAAAAATGAAATCCATCCACGGTGCCATAAAGGCCATCAACGCTGTATAAACAATGATCGGTTTACTCAACGGCAACGTGATTTTCGTAAAGATCTCAAACTTGCTCGCCCCATCGATCATCGCAGACTCATCCAACGCCATCGGAATAGTATCGAAAAAGCCTTTTGCGATATAAAAACCTAAGGCAGCTCCAGATGAATAAACTAAAATCAACGCTAACAAACTACCTGTTAAATTCATCGCCTTCAAAATATAATAAACGGCGATCATACTCATAAAACCAGGAAACATATTCAACACCAATGCTAATTTTAAAAATGGTTTACGCGCTCTAAAGCGTAAACGACTTAACGAATAAGCCATCGCAATTGTGATCAATGTTGATAAAATACAACTACAAACTGCTACAAATAGCGTATTTAAAAACCATTGCACAAAAGGATACGTTGAGCTTGTCAACAACATTTTATAGTTTTCAAACGTAAACTGCTTTGGTATAAAGTACGTTACAAACGCTCCGCCCTCACTTCTAAAGCTAGTCAAAACAATCCAAACGATCGGGAAGATCCAAACAATCGACAAAATCGTCAATAGCGTATAATGTAGGACTAAATTTTTTCTTTTTTTCGATTTCATAAGCTTGTTTACGCCCCTTCCGTTTTAAATGAACTGCTTCGTGTGTAGGCAAATAGCGAGAAGACAGCTGAAAGAACAAAGATAATGATCCCAATTACAGAAGCGAGATTATAATCGGCTGCGGTTACCGTCAATTTATACAACCACGTGACCAATAAATCTGTCTCACCGGCAGAGTGAAAATTACTGTTCGCTGGTTGTCCGCCAGTTAACAAGAAAATCACATTGAAATTATTGATGTTTCCAATAAACTGTTGGATCAAACTAGGTGCCATCACAAACAAAATTTGTGGGAAGGTAATATTTCTAAAAATTTGAAATTTATTGGCCCCATCAATTTCAGCGGCTTCAATTTGATCTGTCGGTAAATTCGTAATGATCCCCGTTGCAACTAACATCGTGACTGGAATCCCAACCCACATATTCACGAAGATAACAGTAACTTTTGCGAGTAGTGCATCTGTTAAAAAAGGAATTGGCTGATCAATTAGGCCCCAATTCTGCAGCATCGCATTGACTGGTCCTGAACCATTAAACAAGTTTGCCATCAATAACAAACTGACAAATTGTGGAACCGCCATCGTAATCACGAAAATCGTCCGCCAAACTTTTTTCCCTTTGACTCCTTTAGCATTGATCAAGAGCGCTAATAAAATCCCAAAGAAAAACGTTGTCGCGGTTGCCAAAACTGCCCAAATCAAGGTCCAAGTAAGCACTGGGAAAAAGGTTCCAGCAATATCACCTGTGATCACATTGCTAAAATTGGCAAAGCCGACCCAATGGAATAAATTTTTAGGTGGCAAATGATTATGATCATAGCTAGTAAACGCAATTGAAATCATATAAAGCAAAGGCAAGATCGTAAAGGCTAGTACACCTAATAACGGAATACTCATCAGCGTAATATAAAATTTTTCATTCAACAAACTATTGAGATCTTCTTTAAGTGTCGGCAGAGACTGTCCAGCTTGTTTTAATGTAAAAATTTTACGCGCACTTCTTAGATTTACGATGTACAGAAAAACAAAAAGAAAAATAAGAATAATTGCAGCGATTCCAAACAACAACAGCAACATCGAGTTATCACCCGGCTGCTGCACTTCGATTCCTAACGATTCGTCCATGACCCAACCTTGAGATTTCGTTCCCAATGATTGCAACATCGACAACGCATGGAATCCATTTACGACCAGCCACGCCACAAACCCTATCTCCAACGCTAAAAACGCCAACCCTTTGATAATTTGTCCATTTAAAAGATTAGCTGTTCCCATAAAAATATAAGAAAGCTTGATCGGTGTGTCCCCTTTTTTAAACAACTCTCTAAAAGTAATCGGCCCATCGGCTTTCGCTTTTAGTTTCATAGCATTTCACTTCCTGTTCTTCTTTGAAATCAAGAGGCTGAGTAATTAAGCTAAAACTCAAAGAGTTTTGCCGTGATTTCTCAGACCTCTATTTTTTGCTACAGTTTTTATAAATTATTTTTCTGATTTACTCGTATCTTTCACTAATTTATCCAATTTTGGTAAGTATTGATCCTCAGCAATTTTACCGTTATACGTGTCATTAATCACTGCATCAGCCGGTCCCCAGAAAGAAACCATCGCTGGAAGTTTTGGCATCACAACAGAATGATCAGCATCACTCATGGTCATCACTGCTTCGGCTACTTTATCAGAGGTTACTTTATCATCTGTTTGGGCATCTTTATTGGCAGGTACTGTTCCATTTTTTTCAAAAACAGTTAGTTGGTTTTCTTTATTCGTTAAGAAATCAGCCAATGCCATTGCTGCTACAGGACTTTTGGTTGAAGCATTCACCCCAAATAATTTCACGCCTAAGAACGCTTTTTGTTGAACGGGACCATTGCCCAAATCAACGGTAGGATATGGCGCTACTGCAAAATTATCTCCTAATGCTTTTTCTACATCCAACTTAGACCATGGACCAGATAAGAAAGCATCGATTTTACCATTACCTAAATTAGAAAGTGCGTCTGCATTTGATTGAACAACACCAGCGTTGTCTTTTTGTGCGCGAATCCATTTTAAGACTTGTTCACCTTTATCATTATTAAAGTTCGTTCCGTTGATATCTTCGCCATTTTTACCATACAACTCATCGCCATTTGACATGAACAATGGCGTGAAGATATAGTTGGCCCCTGCTTCACCAAAGTTCGCACCGAGCTTACCTTTAGCAGTCAATGTTTCCCAACTCTTCACATCGCCTTCAGCTAGTTTTTCTTTGTTATAATATAAAATTTGTGATTCAACACCGTATGGGTAACCGTATAACTTACCGTCATACGTTGCAGCTTCGACAGCACTTTCCGTACTATTTTCTTTCACACTATCTTCGTATTTTGTATTGGCATAAATAATTCCCGCATCCACCATTTGCCCCAATTGATCATGCGGCATCATGAAAACATCGGCTGCGGCACTAGGATCTTTCTTCAAATTTTCTTGAGCTGTGGCAGATTCACTTGGCTTGATCGTAACTTTCCAGTCTTTGTGTTCTTTTTCAAATTGTTCTACTAATGGTTTATACGTATCAACAAAGGCAACATCCACCCACAACTTTATAGAAGCGTTTTCATTTCCATCAGCAGCTTTTTCATCCGACGAACCTCCGCCACAAGCAGCAAGTAAAAACGCCGCCGCTGTCATTGTTACCCCTAATGTCAAAAGCTTTTTCATATTTCTTTTCATCTTTTGTTCCTCCTAGGAATTATTTGCTGTTCTATTCTCTTATATTGTGCAATCGTTTGCATAAATTGTCAAGAGAAATCTAATTTTTTTACAAAAAAACTTCATTTATTTCAATAGAAACTAATGATAACGCATGTACCCCACCTAAAAATAACGTTGATTAGACAATGATTATAATTTTATCACAACTAAAACCAAGCATTTTAGTGCTTTCTCCTTTATTCATCATATAAATAAACACTCTACCGAAACAAAATGCAATCGATTGCGAAAAATGTATTGAAAACGTTTTTCTTATATGGCATAATATGGGTGGTTTTTAGAATTATATGGTTAGATAAAATAATGAGTCGATCACAGGGGGACAAATTAGATGAATACTGCAGCAATCCACCACCAACCAGAAAGCGAATTCGCTTATTTATACACCTCAGACAAGATGCATATTCGGTTAAGAACAGGTAGAGGAGATATCAAAAGTGTTGAACTATTGAATGGCGATCCGTACCAACTTGAGCATAGCGAGTGGTTCAACGTAACTATTCCAATGGAAAAATACTTATCTACCACAACACATGATTACTGGACAGTCGAAACCTCTGCTCCTTTTAAGCGTCTAAGCTACGCCTTCAAAATAGAAGGCATGGATGGAACGGTTTTGTTTTACGGCGACCACGGTTTCTTTCCTTATCAAGAGGCCACATTAAAAACAGCTGCTAATTATTTTAAACTACCTTATTTCCACGAAGCTGACCGCTTTAAAGCACCGCAATGGGTAAAAGAAACGGTTTGGTATCAAATTTTCCCTGAGCGCTTTGCCAATGGAGACACAACGAACGATCCAAAGGGCACTCTACCTTGGAGCAGCAAAGAGCATCCTGGACGTGATGACTTTTTTGGCGGTGACTTACAAGGCGTCTTAGATCATTTGGATCATTTAGTTGATCTCGGGATCAACGGCATTTATTTTTGTCCGCTATTCCAAGCAGCGAGCAATCACAAATACGATACGATCGATTACTTTGAGATAGATTCAGCGTTCGGAGACAAAGAACTCTTTAAGAAAGTCGTAGAAGAATGTCATAAACGCGGGATCCAGGTCATGCTGGATGCTGTTTTCAATCATATGGGCGATTTCTCACCCCAATGGCAAGATGTGATCAAAAACGGTGAAAATTCTGCTTATGCCAGCTGGTTCCATATTCATAAATTCCCAGTGACTTACACACCAACAGCGAATTTTGAATTCTCAGAAGATATTACCTATGATACGTTCGCTTTTACACCGCATATGCCAAAATTAAACACAGCAAACAAAGAAGTCCAAGACTATTTATTGGCGATCGCTCGTTATTGGATCACTGAATTTGATATCGACGCTTGGCGCTTAGATGTAGCCAATGAAGTAGATCATCGCTTTTGGCGTAAATTCCATGATGTTTGTACAGAAGCCAAACCAGATATTTATATTTTAGGCGAAATTTGGCACTCGTCTCAAGCTTGGCTGCAGGGAGATGAGTTTCACAGCGTTATGAATTATGCTTTTACTGACGCGATTCTTTCTTATTTTGTTTACCAAACAATTTCATTGAGCAAGTTGGTTTCTGAACTAAATCACCAATTGATGCTTTACCGTGAGCAAACTAACCAAATCATGTTTAACGTACTAGATTCACATGATACACCACGTTTATTGACGATTGCTCAAAACAACAAAGCACTAATGAAACAAGTTCTAGCGTTCACTTACTTGCAAAAAGGCGTACCTTGTCTTTATTACGGAGACGAATACGCGATGGACGGAGCAGCTGATCCGGACTGCCGGAAATGTATGGTTTGGGAGACTGATAAGCAAGATTTAGACATGTACGCATTCGTCAAAGCGTTGATTGCTTTTAGAAAAGAACATCAGCCGCTCTTATCAGAAGGGAAACTACGTTGGCAGGAAATCGATGAGCAAACAGGCATTCTCGACTTTGCCTATGAACATGAAGGAAAAATGATCCGCTGTATTTTTAACACTGGACAATCGCCTGTTTATATTGAAAAAGAACATATTTTATTCTCTACACAAATGCAATCATTAGATAAAAACATTGTTGAACTTGCACCTTATGGGTTTGCCGTATCAGTAGACACAACGGAAAGGATTGAAGAAAATGAATCATCTCAAAACAAACAATCATTGGTGGCAGGAAGCCGTCGTGTATCAAGTTTATCCACGGAGTTTTCAAGATAGCAGCGGCGATGGAGTCGGTGACCTAGCGGGGATCATCCAACGCTTAGACTATTTGAAAAAACTAGGAATCAGCGCTATCTGGCTTAGCCCTGTCTACCAATCACCGAATGACGACAATGGCTATGATATTAGTGACTATGAACAAATCATGGCAGAATTTGGTACGATGGCTGACATGGAGCAACTGATCGACGAAGCACAACAAAGAGGGATAAAAATCATTATGGATCTAGTTGTCAATCACACGAGCGATGAACATCCATGGTTTATTGAATCCCGCTCATCCAAAGACAATCCCTACCGCGATTTCTATGTTTGGCGAACTGGCCTTGATGGGAGTTGTCCCAATGACCTAGAATCAACATTTCTAGGTTCAGCCTGGCAATTAGATGAGCCAACCGGTGAATATTATTTGCATTTATTCAGCCAAAAACAACCTGATCTGAATTGGGAAAATCCCAATGTCCGACAAGCAATTTACGATATGATGAACTTTTGGATCGATAAAGGCATCGGTGGGTTCCGGATGGACGTCATCGACCTTGTTGGAAAAATTCCAGATCAAAAAATCACTGGTAATGGACCGAAACTACATGATTATCTGCAAGAAATGAACGCCCAAACTTTCGGCGGTAAAGACTTACTGACAGTCGGTGAAACTTGGGGCGCTACACCTGAAATTGCTAAATTATACTCTGACCCTAAAAGAAATGAACTTTCAATGGTCTTTCAATTTGAGCATGTCGGCTTAGATGAACAACCTGGAAAAAGCAAATGGGATTTACGACCGTTACAGATAAGAGAACTAAAAAATGTTTTTTCAAAATGGCAAACCGAACTTGGTGACCAAGGTTGGAATTCACTTTTTTGGAACAATCACGATCTACCTCGGATCGTTTCAAGATGGGGCAATGATAGTACTTACCGCATACAAAGTGCCAAAATGCTGGCAATTTTATTGCATATGCTAAAAGGAACTCCTTATATTTATCAAGGTGAAGAAATTGGAATGACCAATCGCGTGATTCAAGATATCGCAGAAATGGAAGATATTGAAAGTAAACAGATGTACGCTGATCGCCGCCAAAAAGGTTACAGCCAGACAGAGATTTTTGCATCGATCAACGCCAAAGGCCGGGACAACGCTCGAACGCCGATGCAGTGGGACGATACTGAAAATGCTGGTTTTACAACGGGTATCCCTTGGCTTGCTGTTAATGAAAATTATCATGAAATCAACGTTGCACAAGCTTTAGCAGATAAAAACTCCATTTTTTATACGTATCAAAAACTGATTGAACTGCGTAAAAATCATCCGTTGATCATTTGGGGGAGCTTTGAATTGGTAGAAGACACCACAGAAGAAGTTTTCGCTTACTATCGCCATTATCAAGGTGAAAGCTGGCTGATCGTTTGTAATTTTTCTGACCAAGAACAAGGATTTTCATTAGACAAGACACCTTCAGAAACGATTATTACAAATACTGAAAAGGACTATAAACAACTTTTTGATAGAACGTTAGAACCATACGAAGCGTTTGTTGTTAATTTATCTAATCACGCAAGATAGTCGTTACGCTTTTGTCATTATCTAGCTACGTGGGCTAGCTCTTCGGAAAAAAGATAAAAGCTGCCTGTGGCTAAAAGCGCCACAAACATATTTTTCTATTTTTCTGTCAGAGCTGAACGAGCCCGTTGCGCTTTTAATTATATCTAGCTACGTGGGCTAACTCTTCGGAAAAAAGATAAAATCCGCCTGTGGCTAAAAGCGCCACAAACATATTTTTCTATTTTTCTGTCAGAGCTGAACGAGCCCGCTACGCTTTTAAATTTAGGAGGAAAAGTATGTCTAATTCAGCTGTTCAAACAAAACATACAATTACAGTAGATAAAAAGAATTGGTGGAAGAATGCTGTTGGGTATCAGATTTATCCCCGTAGCTTCAAAGATAGCAACCATGACGGGATTGGTGATCTTAATGGTATTAGGGAAAAGTTACCCTATTTAAAAGAGCTCGGAATCAATTTCATTTGGATCAATCCAATTTATGCTTCACCAAATGTCGATAACGGCTACGATATTTCTGATTACCAAGCCATCCACGAAGATTTTGGTACGATGGATGATTTTCAAGCTTTGCTAGCTGAAGCACATGGCCTCGAGTTGAAAATCATTATGGATCTTGTAGTCAATCACACAAGCGATCAGCACCCATGGTTTTTAGAGTCAAAAAAATCTCTAGATAATCCCTATCGCGACTATTACCACTGGGCGGATGCATCCAAAGCGTTGCCCCCAAATGATTGGCAATCTTTTTTTGGTGGCTCTACTTGGACCTACGATGAAATGACAAAACAATCATACTTTCACGTTTTTGCTAAAGAACAACCTGATCTGAATTGGAAAAATCCTAAAGTGCGACAAGAAATCTATCAAATGATCCGCTGGTGGCTAGACCTTGGGATCGATGGTTTTCGGATAGATGCAATCAGTCATATTCAAAAAGAACCTTGGGACTTTAAGATTACCGACAATCAATGGGCACCATTTATGAATGTTGCTGGAATCGACGTGTATTTGAAAGAACTAAACGCTATTTTTAATGAATACAACGTTATGACCGTCGGCGAAGCTAGTGGTGTGCCTCATCAGGAAGCCGCGGACTGGACAGGCGATAATGGTTATTTTAATATGATTTTCGAGTTAGAACACTGTGAACGAATCGGTGAAATCGGCCAGCAAAAAGGATCAATCCCGCACTTAAAGCACTCTTTAAACCAATGGCAAACTAGCTTAGCCGATAACGGCTGGAATGCATTATATTTAGAAAATCATGATACACCTCGTAGCGTATCAGTTTACGGTGATGATTCTCCAGAAGCCGCAAAAGCTTTAGCTACAGTACTTTTATTATTGAAAGGAACACCTTTTATTTACCAAGGCCAAGAAGTCGGAATGACGAATTATCCTTTTCGAACGATTGAAGAAATCAATGCAGCCGACACGATTCATTTTTACCAAACATTGTTAACACAAGGAACACTGGATACAGAAGCTTTAGCGATTGCCGTCAACTGGTCCAGAGATCACAGCCGAACCCCTTTCCAATGGGAGAATGCTCTACATGGTGGCTTTTCAACAACTGATCCTTGGCTCAAAGTTAATGAGAATTACCGCATGATCAATGCCGCCCAAAGAGAGCTTGAAAGCAGTAGTATTTTCCATCATTATCAAACCTTGATTCAGTTAAGAAAACAGACAGACACTCTGATTCATGGTAAATTCGAGTTACTGTTACCTGAACACCCCACTATTTTTGGCTATACACGGACGACTGAAACCGAGTCTTGGCTAGTATTAGTTCAGCTAGATCGACATCAGATGACAATTTCCTTGCCAGCTTCTTGGGATTATTCTAAGTGGGAAGAAATCCTAACCACAGCGCGTGCCATGCCACTAACACAAAATATGACTCTTTCTGATTATGAGGCTCATGTATATCGAAAAGTTAGTCCAACAGAATAAATTGGAATCCGGATAAACGGTGGGATCAGAAGCAACCCCTTCGGAAATAAGCTGAAATTCACAAAAATTTGAAGAACAATTTTCGTGAATTCCAGCTTATTTCTCGGGGTTAAACACTCCTGTCCCATCCTCCTTTTTTATACTAATCATTTAACGGAATAACGTAGCACTGTTTTCATTTTTTCAGGCGCTACTTTTCTCACATCAGAAAGATAGATTTCTCTATGAGCAAAGGTCTTTCTACTCAATTGCTTTTCACCACAATACCGCTCCATCACTTCAAAGGTGTTGCCTTCCTCACTATATGGACCGACATGTAGCATTTGCACACATTTACCATCTTCGATTGCTTCAAACTTTATGTTTTGGTTATTCGGATTTGCTTTCTTTTTAGCTACCTGATCTAAATTAGCTAACGCGATCTCTTCCGTAACAAAATCTGGTTGCCGGATCATAATTTTATAGACTAAATCGGCCTTATCAAACGCCCGACCAGCTGCCACCGCCTCATCTGATAATGTCCAAATTCCTTCTAATGGATACACTGTATATTCAAAAGGTTCCTTGCCGATCAGCCCTTTTTTAGCCGACATTCTGATACCATAAGACATCGCATACAAAGCACTGACCTCTTCTGAAAATTGCTGTCCATTAGGATCACCTTGTCCAGATAGCGTGTAAAACTTCTGTTCTGGAACTTCGATTTCCACCGGTTTTGTTTTCGGTAAATACAGTTCTTTCTCTTGTTTTCTCCACTCAAATTTCATTGCTATTTCCTCCTTATTTTAAACACTGCACAAGCACTTGTAACTCTGAGAAAATGGATAAAATTACTTTGTTAACCTGTAAAGCTAGACAATCTATTTTATAGGCAAAAAAATTTCTGTGACATATTTTGCTTGGTTCCCTTTGAACTTCTTGCCGCTTCCTTTAATAAACGTATTGATAAATGAAAAATCTGTTTTCAATTGATTTTGCTCTACATGATCGATCAACACTTTATACGCCTGACCAATCTCTTGATAATCGCCATAATGAAGCGTTCTAATCCCTGTCATTTCAGGGAAAATTTCATTTTCTACATGTTTACTTTCAATCAACCGACTAACAGGCAAGGCTAGTTCATATTGTATTTTCTCATCTAGCATCTCGCGTTGGCTTGTAAATAGCTCACCGGCAACAGCTGATTTTGCCGCTTGGTACAAGTAGTTCACTTCCGGTCCCATCTCATCAAATGCACAAGTACATTTCCTCAGAATTACTCTTTGTGCTGATTTAGTATACGGTTCAATTCTATATTCTTGCTCACACATAGTCGTTTCACCTAGCGTTATCATTTGATCGATTTTTTTCATCAATCGTTCTTTTTCTTGAATTTCTTCTAAAATAAATGTCTTTTTTTCAAGCAAATAATAGGCTAAATCACCTTCTTCTTCAAGGCCAGCCAACACTTCCCTAATTTCTGAAATAGAGAAATCACTGCTTCTTAACAAAGTCAGTTGATTAGCTCGTTTAAAATCTGCTTCGTCGTAATAACGATAGCCATTTTCTTGGTCCCTTAATGATGGGAGCAACAATTCTTCTCGATCATAATAGCGTAATGTTGATTTTGGAATAGCCGTCATTTTTGAAAATTCATTGATTTTATATTTCATTTGTTCACCACCTTTTTTATAGTATAAACCTTACACTGCACTTGAAAGTCAAGTATAATCAATAAATTTTCCCTTCCACTCTTTTGGGGCAGAGAAAGTGAAAGACAATTTATTGATTATACTGCTTGACCTTGGAGCTATATCCAATGTTACACTAGCAATATAGGAGGGATCAGACATGAAAATAACTACATTCGCCCAGCAATTCAATCTATCAACAGATGCCATTCGTTTTTACGAACGCTCTGGTTTGCTGCAGCCTACACGCCAAGCAAATGGTTACCGCGAATTTACAGAAACTGATCAACAAGATCTAAAAATTATTTTAGCTTTGAAAGAATTGGATTTTTCAATAAAAGAAATCAGTTATGTTTTGGCGCTAAAAAGACAACCAGTTTCTACTCAATGCAATGATGACTCGATCGATTTTTTAACCAATAAAATCAACTACATTGAACAAAAAATCGCTTTTTACGAAGTCTCTTACAAATTATTACTCAAGCTAAAAACGATAATCAAATATAATAACTATACAAAAAATCAAGCGGAATTATTCGCTTTGATCGACCAATTATCTAACTACGGATTAAAGGATGTAAAAACATGACAAACAAAACAATCTTACAACTAGAAAACGGCGTACTCTTTCTTTTGGCATTAAGTCTATATATTAAATTAGGATTTCCAATCCTGTATTTTTTTATTTTCCTCTTATTACCAGATGTCTCAATGGTCGGTTACATAAGCAACCCAGCAATTGGTGCTAAAATCTACAATTTAGGTCATAATTTGGTTTTTCCAGTATTATTGACTTTTATTTATCTGTTTAGCCAAACCCCACTTTTATTAGCGATTGCTATTGTTTGGTCTGCTCACATCTTTATGGATCGGACGATGGGCTATGGACTTAAATACTCTGATGAATTTAAACATACACATATTCAAAATCTCTAATTGAAAAAGCGCCACAAATCTGATATAGTCAACGTTAAAAGTGACTCAAATGGAGTTGTGCTTGCATTATAAGAAAAAGAGAGTATTAATTATGAATGAAAATATTGAAGAGATTATTCTTTTTATGAAAAAAAATGCTGCAATGTCTATTCGCATAGAAGACGTTGCAGCTCATTTTGGCTACAGCAAATCTCACTTTAGCAGAGAGTTCAAAAAAGCAACTGGCCTTTCACCGAATGAATACCTTGCCTCTTTAAAAATAGAGCAAAGTATCGATACACTAACACAAGGTCACTCCGTCATCGAGTCACAACTGGATGCTGGTCATCAAAGTCCCGGAACATTTACAACAACATTCACAAAAAATACTGGCCTTTCTCCAAGAGTTTACGCAAAAGGAATGTCTGATTTATTTGAACTATCAAAAAAACATGAACACATCGACAAAGATTCTGATTCTTTGTACTATCGAAATCCTGCCTTTGAGATAAAGAAAAGTCCTTACTTTTTAACCGTCTACATTGACGCTCCAGAGGATTTTAAAGGACTTATTTTTTCTGGTCTGTTTTTAAAACCTAACCCAAATCATCTCCCAGTTATGGGACGATGTCGAGTGAAAAACTATCGCTATGAGTTTTACGACTTGCCTGACGGCACTTATTACCCGTTAGTCTGTGGCATCCGAAAAAGTTTAAATGTATTTAATTATTTTTTACTAGACAATTCAATGCGAGCCTACGATGGTCAGAAGATTACATTTCCGCTGACAAAAGATGAAGTGCTTCATATCACGCTTCGTGAAAAAGGACCCACAGATCCTCCTATTTTGATTAATTTACCTAATATACTTGCGAATGGCATTAAACAACAAATGAAAAGAAATCAAAAAAAAATAGCTCAAACAATTAAAAAAGCAAAGTAGAAGAAGTTTTGATCTTTTCCTTTTGGTATGATGCTCCTATACCTAATAAGGAGGAATTTAAAATGAATCGAATCGACTATTTGCAAGCTGTTGTAGAATCACAGAGAAGCCCAATCGAAGTATTTATGAACTTGAATGAAAAACCTGAGTCAGGAATCATTGTTGATGTTAGAATTGCTGAAAAAGCTTTTTTACAAGAAAAAATCAAGGGCGCTTTGGAGATTTCTTTAATCGAATTACCTAGTAAACTCGACCAGTTGCCGCAAGGACGAACAATTTATGTTACTACCTGGAGCGGAGCTTGTACATTGGCCAAACAAGCAAGTTTGTTACTGCTTGATGCTGGATTTTCTGTCATTGAAATTGGCGGAGGAAATGTAGCTTGGAAAGAGTCTGGCTTACCAATGGAAGAGATAGCTTAAGGCTCAAAAGGAGATAACAAATGACAACTGGCTTTTATTTAGCCGCAATTAGCGGTGCGGTGTTTTCTTTTATTGTGGGGTGTATCTGGTATACTCTTCTATTTGGAAAGACTTGGCAAAAAGAAATGGTTTTTTCAGAAGCTAAAATCAAAACAATCTTCACCCCTAAAAAAATGTTTTTCGCCTTTGTTTGTGAGTGGATGGCGGCATTTTGTACAGTAGGGTTACTATTTAACTTGCAAGTTCCTTTAGTAGCTAAAACAGCTATGCTTGCAACAGTTATTATTTTTTCCGGTATTAAATTATCTATTTTTGACGGAAAAAGTTTTAAAACAATCTTGATCAATGAAGGATATCGCTTGTTGAGTGCCCTTATATTGACATTAACTTTTACCATTTTTATGTAAATCAAAAAGAAGCGCTAGAAATGAGACTCATCATGCATCATTTCTAGCGCTTTCTTTGTAGTGCTATGTCGTAGTGATTGATTGGTTGTTACTATGTGGTAAAGGTCCTACTAACTAAATCAGTTCCCAAACGCTTGAAGTTGCTGGCTCGTTGCCTTGTGTCCACCATTTAGCTTTGTATGTTTTACCTTGAAACGTTACTGTATCGCCGCCGCTATAGGCTTTACTTGTTTCCCAGTTTACGGCTTTGTTTGAAAGAAGTTTCCAAACGTCTGATTGATCTGGACGGTCGCCTTGCGTCCACCATCTTGCTTCATACTCTAAATCGTTGAAGATCACTTTATCGCCATAATTATAAACTTTATCAGCAGCCCATGTAGAATGACCACTTGGCGTTTCTTTTGTCTTCACAGAAAATGCAGCACTCGTTTCTGAAACATTCCCACCAACACTGATTGCTTTCACTGTGTAGCTGTATGTTGTATCAGCCTTTAAGCCAGTATCTTTGAAACTAGTTTTTTCAGTTGTTGCAACTTTTTTACCATCACGGTATACTTCATAGTTTTTAACGCCTAGGAAGTGTGTTGATTTCGTCCACATTAAGTCGACTGTATTTTCTGTTGTTCCCATTGAATGAACATTCGTTGGTGCGGTTGGTTTTTGGTTATCTTCTACAGCGGATGATCGTGTTGTTGCTTTGACCGTAGCGCTCTTTTCAGAGATCTTGCCATTTGTCCCAACGGCTTCTACTTGGTAAGAATAGGTTGTATTTTCTGCTAAATTTGCATCATTAAATTGTGTACCACCGATTGTCGTAACTTTTTTACCATCACGATAAACATTGTATTCTTTTGCATCGGCAACTTTGTTCCACGTTAATTTCAGCGAAGAAGTTGTTACGTCAGATGCTTTAACATTTGTCGGTTTAGCTGGAGCTTCCTCAACTGGCGGTGTGATCTCTCCACTACCGTTTACATTGACGTCAATAACGTTATAAAAGGCATTTGTTGTATCTGCAACATCCCAGACAGCTAAGATTACATGATAGCCTAGACGGTTTTCCGGTACAACGATTTGATGTGACTTGTTGTTTGATGCCGCTGATCCATCATGCTTCACTTCGCCAAGAAAATCGAAATCTGCTCTCGCTAATGGTTTTTCTGGATTCCAGCCAACTTTTGTCATATAGTAATGCCATTTAGTTGTGCTATGTGGCGCTGTATAATGCCAAGTAAATGTATTTAATCCTGTTTTGATATCTTGCTTGGTCCAACGATTTACACCAGTACTATCCATGATAGAATCCGTAATTTGACCTTTACCACCTTGTGCTGAGGCGATTTTACCATCTGCAGGTCCTGCTTGTGGAAACCCTTTGTCAAATTCTAGAGATTGCGGATTCGTAATAACCATGCCGTACTTCTCCATAGCGGCTGTCCAACCCATTGTATTTTTATCTAGTGATCCTTGATAACCACGAGCTGCTGGTTTTTCTACATATCCATGTGCATTTACTTCATCCGCACTAAGTAGACCTGCACCTCCGGCTATTACTGTCGATACCAATGCTAATCCTAATAACTTTTTCTTCATAATTCTCCTCCGTTCACGATTTTGCCTTCAACTGGCTTAACACTAGTTTAAACGTAATGTAAGAAAAAAAAGGGTCATTTATGGTAAAAAAAAAGTCATAGTTGATTAAAATGAACTATTATAACAAAATAAAAACAACTTACAAACAAATTGTGCCAACTATCACAAATGTTATTTAAAAAAATAACTTTAAAAGGTCACATTTTTCTATTAAAAAGAAAAATATGAACTATAAAGTTCAATTTATTTCAAAAAAGGTAGCTTTATTATTCATTGATATATAGACAAAGTAGTTCATTTCAAGTTAAAATAGAGACTAGGCTGAACTTTATTTCACGATAAGCTGAACAAATATAAAAAATAACATAAAAAAAGAAAGCGTTGATACTATGAAAGAAATCCTCTCCTCCCGATCTAAACGGCAATTAGAACTAATGGAGCTTTTAGCTGATAGCGATTGGGTCCCTTTTTCTACGGCATCAGAGTCCTTAGGCGTGCCTGTCAAAACACTGAAATCAGATATTATTGAATTAGAAACATTGCTTGCGCCTGCCACAATCGAGTCCTCAAAAAAATACGGTATTCGCTTAGCAACTAACTTTGGCTTCTGCAAAACAAGTTTTTATCAAAAATTCATAAAGAATAGTGTTGAATTTCAATTAATCGAAAAAATTTTCCTACATAATTTTTCTACCATCATTGATTTAGCCGATGATCTTTACATAAGCGTTTCTACGATCAAACGAATTGTTTTCCGGGTAAACCAGCTTCTTCAGATAGAAGGTTTTACGATCAATTTAAAAAAAATGCAGCTGGTTGGCGATCCACATAGTATTTGTAATTTTATGCAGCATTATTTTTATGAAAAGTATGGGGTTGCTGAAAGTCTTTTAACGCCGGCTCAATTGGTTATCTTAGACCAAGTCGGACTTCAAATCGTTAGACAGGCAATTCCTAACAAGTCAGACTACAGCCTGGACTTTTCCCTATTGAATCGTCTGCGTTTTTACATCTATACTGACATCAATCTATTAAAACATAATAGCGAAAATCAGCTACCCGATATACCAGAGAAAGAGTTTACAATACTTGATGATACATATGCCTGCGATGAATTTTATAGCCAGTTCGGCCTTCCTTTGTCTGCTACTAATTTAAATACTTTTTTCTATCTATTTTTTAGTGATCAATATATCGATTCCATTGATACGCTACGCGAACTAATAAAGTATGATCGCAATGCCTATTTAAAATATCAAAAAATCGAACATCTATTGTTGGAAATCGAAAAGAAAATGGATTGTACGTGCCATAATTTTGATAACATTTTTATGCGCCTCTATAATTTAGACTGTCAAATACATGGACGGACATTTATCCTTCATAATAAAAACAAAGAGTTTTTAACGAGTATCAAAAATCTATATGGTCATTTCCCAATCGAGCTGATCCATTCCTTACAAGCGATTTTTTATTCAAATCCTTACAAAGAATATATGATTTATGAATCGATCTCAATTTTATTTACAGATTGGCCAAACTTACTTGATCGTTTAGAATACTCAAGCCCAACCATGAAAGCTGGTCTTTTATTTAACTCTGGTTTAGATTACATGAATATGCTTTCTGAGCGCATTACTTACTATTTGCGAGGACGTTTTTCTTGTACACCTTTGCACATTAATTCGCTAAAGGAACTGGGAAAACAAGCTGAGGAATACGATTGTATTATAACCAATATTCCAGAAATCTCTATTAATAACATTCCGATCATCGTTATTCCACTGATCCCTGATGCCAAGAGCTTCGATAAATTGATGTTGGTTTATGAAGATTACTTTGATAAAAATTGAGTTTAGACTTGGATAACGCAGCAACGAAACGCTGCCTTTTGACAAGAAGTTTCCGTTTCATTTCGCTAACAACTGTTTAAAATTTGTAGCTTGCTGTGGTTAAAAATCAAAAAGAGCTTAGAGCCAGGTATAACTCAAAAGAGTTATACCTGGCTCTAAGTTAGTTCAAATACATGGTGAGAAGAAACACTACGCAAGCTTCTGAGTTAACTGCTCCCATCTCAACCATAATTTGCAAGAAGAACACTTGATTCTAGCTAAAAATACTATTCAAGTAAAAATTTAATCAACTATAGATATTTTCGAGATTAGCTTTTCATAAATCAAGGTACTCATCACGTAAAGCATCAATCTGGAGCGAAGCTTCTTGCGATTACTAGGACTACTGTAAGCCAATAGAAAGTATGTACTGATTGATTTTAGTCGATTAGCGGACATATTGGTAATGGCAATAATCGTTGTTCCATTGCTTTTTGCTTTAATCATGAGTTCATTGATTTCATCCACTTGACCACTCAAAGAAAAAACAACGACGACGTCTTGAGCCGTACTGATTTGAGGAATCCGTTTGATTGAAAAGTTGTCCAAATAATCATTGCTCCAAAGATCAATCAATTTTAATTTATGATTAAACTCAGAAGCTGCCAATGCACTAGATCCTGTTCCCACACAAAAAATTCGTCTTGCATTGATCAAACAATCGCATATTTCATCAACCTTTTTTTCATCAATTAACTTCAATGTTGTTAATGTGTCTTTTTTTATATTCTCCAAAATCCGAAAAAAGTCAGGTTCTACTGGAAAAGCACTCTGTCGTTCTTTTCCTGATAAAACAAAAGCATATTTTAATTCATTAAACGTCGCATAATTTAATTTTTTACAGGCTCGGATGATCGTAGCATTCGAGACGAATAACTCATCTTTAATATCTTTTAACTTTAAGCGCTCAATATTTTCAAATTTCAAAATAAAATCAATAACTTCCTGTTCGGCCCCTGACAATTTCTCATAGTTTACACTGATATCTTTATAGATATAACTCATACAAATCAAATCCTCTCTATCTCAAACCGCTGCTATGCTCTAAAAATAAAAGAACAGGTTGTGTGTTCCTTTCATTTCCAACGATATAGATAGGAACTTGCTCTTCTATTTTATCGAAAAGCAACGACTGATTCTGTTTCTCCTGAGAGAAACGCTCGGGTAAAATAGATCGACCTGCTCCTTTTTTAATCAGGTCAATCATCAAGTGAATAGAATCAACTTCAACAATTTTACATGTCGGCGGATTGATTAAAGACAGCATCATCTTTCTATAAGGACATTCTCTATCTCGGCTGATCAGGTAAACCTCAGGCGCACCTGTTACAGACAGCCAACCAACGGTTTCGTTCAGCAAAACGTTTTTGTTGAGAGCAGTCGTTTTGTTCGTAATAAATACATCAATTTCTTTTTTTACATACATTGATTCTAATCGATTCGTGCTATCAATCAGTAATTCAATTGCAGGTCGATAGTTGATAACATCCATCAAATCAAAGTAGCTAGAAGCAATTGTTTGTGTACAGCCAATTCTGATTGGTAAATTTTTATAATGTGCTTCGATTTTATCAACCTGAGCTAAAATTACAGTTGCATATTCCAGTAATTTTTCGCCCTCTGGAAGCAGTTTAACACCGCGATTCGTTCGTTCAAAAAGACGCACTGTTAACTCTTGCTCTAGTAGTCTGATGCGTTCAGTTATATTGGATTGAGCATACCCCATGACTCTGGCAGCTTCTGACATTGAACCTGCGGCTGTTACACATTGAAAGATTTTTAAATCATTCAGTTCCATCTTCCCACCCATTTCTTGCTATCACAATTACTGATACCATATATCATTTTTTTGTATTATGCAACACTATTTAAAAATAATATACTGAGTTTATCAAGAATAGGAGCTGATTCAATTGAATGCAATGCAATATAAAATAACTTTACCAGATGATTACGATATGTCGCTGATTAGAAAACGTGTCAAAGAAAATGGTGCCAAAACAGACAAATTTAAACATCTGCTCTTTAAAGCTTATCTTATTTCAGAAAAAGTGCAAGGGGCAGTTTCTAACTCCTATGCTCCTTTGTATGTATGGAACGATTCTGAGGGAATGAATCAATTTATTTTTGCAGGTTTTTACGACAATATCATTCGTGATTTTGGCTGGCAAGCGATTCAAATCGGCGTTCCTCTAACGTTAAATTTAGAAAATCATTTCTCGGATGCCGCTTACTTACTGGAACAAACTATTCCGATCAAAGAACGCTCATCATTGCTACAGATGCCAAATGAGCTAATCAGTGTCCAAGCAAGCTTACCAGAAAATAGCGTAGGAAAACTGATTGTTTATAATCCAGACAAGTGGCAAGCGGTCGTCTTCGGATTTTACACTGAAAAACCACAGCAACATGATGCTACTTTATATGAAATACTTCATATATCCACTAATTAATAAGAGTGAATGAGAATAGGATAGATCAAGGCGGTCATTACTGGACAGCTTCGATCTATCCTATTCTGTTAATAAAATCGCTTCTCATTATTTTTTTGTTCCAGCCGTTTTTTAGTTCACTTGACTCTTGAAACAATGCATTAAATGATCATCTACCATACCTGTGGCCTGCATGAAAGCGTAAACTGTTGTTGTCCCTAGAAACTTAAACCCTTTTTTCTTCAAATCTTTGCTTATTTTATCAGATAGCGCTGTAGAAGCCGGTACTTCTTTGATATCTTTCCAGCGATTTTTAATTGGTTTTCCGTCGACATATGCCCAGATGAATTGGTCAAAACTGCCATATTCCTCTTGAATCTTCATAAATACCTGCGCATTGTTGATCGCTGCATTGACCTTCAACTTATTCCGAATAATTCCTGGATCTTCTAGCAAAGAATCGATTTTTTCTTGCGTATATTCAGCAATCTTGACGTAGTCAAATTGATCGTAGGCATTCGTCAAAGTCGCTCTTTTTTTTAGGATCGTTGACCAACTTAACCCAGCTTGCATACTTTCCAAAAGCAACATTTCAAATAGCTTCTGATCCTCATGTTCAGCTACTCCCCACTCTTCATCGTGGTATTTTTCTTCTAATTCATTTCCGCTAGCCCAATCACAACGTACTTTTTCCATATTCTACCCCATTCTTATTTATTTTATATAAGAATACCACGAGAACGTACGTTTGTAAATTAGGTAAAAAAAACTAAGACGATTTTATGCCTTAGTCTTTCTAGCCTATTTTTCTAGTTTGCTTGCAGCTTCTTCATCCAAAATAACTGTCAGATTAGGATGTAGCTGTAAAACAGAGGCTGGATACTCTTCTGTCACTGGTCCTTGTAACACGTTTTTTACCATTTCTGCTTTCTTCTCGCCATTAACGATCAAAATCAAATGTTTCACTCGCATCACACTGACTGGTCCCATCGTAACGAATTCCAGACCTTTTTCCATCATATCTGGTACAAACCATGGCTCATCACCCGTTACTTTTATCTTATATGTTAGATTTTCAAAACTTGTTGTTGTCGGCATATTTCCACAGAAGTGTCCATCTCCGCCTAAACCGATCAACATCGCATCCAATCCGCCATCCATCGCCAAGCGTTTGTCTTGTTCAGCATAATTTTCAACAGTTAGTGGATGGATATTAGCTTCATTGATATTAGCAGGCGTTAAGTATAATTTTCGCAAATCAGTGATGGTGACACCTTCTGCTTGATTCGCTACAGGAATTTCATCAAAATTATAATAATGAACATTGGTGTAATCAGGTGAATCTTTTACGACCTCCACCATTTTTTTATAGACACCTACAGGAGTATTACCTGCTGTAATTGATAAATTGACGCGTTTATCCTGACTCATATGTCCGAATAAAATATTTTTAGTCGTTTCACTCATTGCTTCAAAGTTTTTTTCAATAATAATTTTCATCTGGTTCACTCCGTTTCCTTGTTATACCCTAATTGTATACTGTGGGAACCATCCCATGTCAATACGTTTGAAGAAAAAAATAAAACGTTTTCTTTTTTTAGACACCTACAAAAAAAGCCGACTTCAAATAAAGGTCAGCTTTTCTCTTTTTTTATCACTACTTATTTATACATCGCCCAAAAATTTACGGCTTCATTCAGTAACTCATCCGACGTGAATTCCTTATTTGAATGTCCTTTTGTCTCAGAATCATTCGGATCATTCACCCAGAATTTCCCGTTATTTGTACCGCTCAGTACCATGATATGCCCAACTTCAGTAAACAAGCCTGGTTTCACTGAAATAATCACAGGATGTTTTTGCTTTAGGTGTTCTTCTACAGCCGAGATATCTGTTTCAAGATCTTCAAATTGATAGCCTTTTTCCATGGCAAAATCAGAGAATATCGACCACGCAGTGCCTTCGCCTTCTACAAAGTAATCATTTTTTGACCAATTTAGAATATCCTGCGGTGTATAAGTCTTATTATCCAAGTATGACGATACCATCGCTAAAGAAAGGATCGCACAGCCATTGATTTCTAGGGTATCTCCTTCTGGATTTCCTATACCGTAGGGTGTTACTTTCCATCTTTCATCCGTTTGCAACAATAAGTTGATTGGCATTCTGTTAGTAAATTTACTTTGGTTCATATCTTGGTTGATTTGTTCCGTATATGTTAGTTTTTTGACTTTTTCTGACTCTTTTTTACTTTCACTTGTTTCAGTTACTTTTGTCTCATCAGCCTTTCCATCACTGAATAATGCTGAAAAACCATGTCCTTCTTCCATTGGGGCTATTTTTGCCAAAATTGCACCTGCAAATGCTGTTACTACTAATAACACTATGATATAAACGTTCGTTTTTTTGGTTTGTTTTTGTTTCATTGGTATCTCCCTCTTTTAAGTTGAAAGCTTTTGTCGAACTTCACTTCCAAATTCATTACTTAGATCGTAATCGGTACTTCTTATATTACTGAATCTACCAAAAAAAGCAAGTAGGAATAATCATTTATAAATTTATTACGAACAGATTTTCTTGAACTATTCTTCTTTTTTAGGTAGAATGATAGTATCTGATCGTTCAGAGTCTGATAGTAACAGTAAATTCGTGAAGGAGGTAGAAGAATGGATAATGACCACAAATCAACAATGAAAAGCATTTCAAAATTGATCAGCCAATCTTCCCAAAGTTTCTTTTCGGCATTTTTAGAGGACTCTAAAGATAAGCAGAGTAAGAATAAAGAGCGTGAAGAAATTCTTAATAAATTACAAGTTGCCTCCGCCAAAAAAAGTTTAGTTGTTCTACAATTAAAAGAAGTGCCGACTTCTCAAAAATTTGAAACAGTTTCTGGATGGATCGTTTCTAAAAGCATAGGCGATTCTATTATGCTACGATTACAAGAAGACAGCCAACAGATCCGGATGATCACTGTTGAACATATAAAAAAAGTAAGTACCTTATCAAAAAATGATAAGCGACTTATTCAGTAAAAAATAGAGGTTGGACAGGAGTGTTTAGCTTATCTCCAAAGCAGTGCTTTAGCATTTAGAGTTTGATGTGATCGAAGTAGCTACTTCTGCTCCCACCGTTTATTCGGATAGAAAGTGATTAGGATATGACTCGCAGAGTTATGTCCCAGTCACTATTTTTTTATCCTAAAGTATAAGCTTATTACGCCTATTCAACAAATAGCCCTAATCGATAGTAATTTTTTCGATTTTGTACTCCACCTCCCTTAATCTATGATAAAATTAATTTAACACTATGCACCAATCCAATCAATCAGCAAGAATTTGACGGCAGTCTTTTCACACCAATAAAAAAAACGGTAAAGTCACTGCACAGGAGGTTTCAAACAAGTTATACTACAAACATCAATGATTTGTTATTTTTCAGTTCACATATACACGTCAAACGAGGCAGGAGGAGACACCATGTATCTAGCAATGTATGATGACACACACCAAACAGCTATCGATAATTATTGCTTGTCAGAAAAAAAACTTCGCTATGTCCGTGAACCAAAAATAGCGTTAACTTTAACCAAAAAAGACCCCAAACGGCACGCTGTTCTCGTATTTGAAGGTGAGTACTTAGTTGCGTTTATGACACTTTTTGAAGCAACAGAGGGCAGTCCTTACTCTGATAATAACAGTAGCTTATTGGTGCAGGATCTTTCTACTGACTACCGCCATTTAAGAAATGGCTATATCAAACAAGCTGTTGAATTACTACCGTCCTTCATTCGCCAGCACTTTTCAATGATCGATCAACTTATAATTGTTGTGAATGAAGACAAAGCATTTACACAAGCTCTACGTTTAGAAGCTGGTTTTAAAGATACTGGAAATGACTCACTAACTTACGGATCTCAAGTGTATTTACAGATTCCAATTTGATTCCAGGAGGAAATGCTATGCAACTAAAACTACTAGATAAAATAAACTATGCAATCATGAAATTCCCCGCACATTCCGAAATCCCTATGCTATTTCATGAGATAAAAGCCTTTAAAAGTATTACTTACACAGAGAACGAGTGCTCAATCATTGTACCGGCCAACACACTATCAACAGAACAAGCGCTTTCTGTTGATGACGATTGGGTAATTATTCAAGTCATGGGCGAATTGGACTTTTCTTTAGTTGGCATTTTAACACAATTAGCCAATCCTTTAGCCGAGAATCAGATCTCAATTTTTGCTTTATCTACTTATAATACGGACTATCTTTTAATCAAAAACAAAGATAAAGAAAAAGCCGTCCTTGTACTAAAAGATTGTGGTCATATTTTCCTGTAAAGAGGTTAGGACAGAAACCTCTTTACGGATTCCGTGTGATTGAGAGATGACTCGCAGAGTTGTGCCCCAATCACTTTATTTAAATGCTCTTTTATGGGTATTCTCCTAGCAATCTGATACAATAAATGACAGAGAAAGCATGCTCATTAAAAGGAGATAGACGATGAAAAACGAATACGATAACCCACACTTTTTCGAGGCATATAGCCAAATGGATCGTTCTAGAAAAGGTCTTGAAGGTGCCGGTGAATGGCATGAGCTAAAAAAACTGCTGCCTGATTTCAAGGGAAAAAGCGTTTTAGACCTTGGTTGCGGCTATGGTTGGCATTGTCGTTATGCAGTTGAACATGGTGCTGAAAAGGTCATTGGGATCGACTTATCTGAAAAAATGATCGAGAAAGCTAAAGAAATGACGGATTCTCCAAAAATTAGTTATCATTTAATGGGCATGGAAGAAATTAATGGTCTAAATGAAACATTTGATATTGTCATCAGTTCTTTAGCACTTCATTACGTTTCTTCATTTAATGAAATCGCACAAAAGGTCAATCATTGTTTAAATACTGGCGGTGTCTTTGTCTTTTCAACAGAGCATCCAATTTTTACAGCGAAAGGAACACAAGACTGGATCTACGATCAAAAAGGCGAACCAATCTATTGGCCCGTTGACCGCTACTTTGATGAAAGTATTCGCGAAACAACTTTCTTAGGTGAAACGGTGATGAAGTACCATAAAACCTTAACGACCTATTTAGATGGACTATTAACAAACGGTTTTCAACTTATGCGTTTGGTGGAACCTATGCCTGCTCCTGAAATGTTGGAAGCAAACGCTGAGATGCGGCAAGAACTTCGCAGACCAATGATGTTGTTAGTTTCTGCAAAAAAAATCAATCCAGTAGCCTAAGAACTGCGATAAACTCATCAAACTACAACCAAAGGAGGCCTACTAAATGCATGATTTAGCTCAAAACATCATGGATAATCTAATTCCTTTTTTTGATCTCTTCATTTTGGCGTTGAATATTTTTTCCATTGTTGTGTTGATTTGGGGCGTTATTATGGCGGGGATCGATTTTTTGAAAAGTGAGCGCACGGATCGAAATCGTATTGTCATGGCTCGGCAGAATAACTTTATTAAAAGTTTTTTAGGCAGCTATATTCTACTAAGCTTGGAAATACTGATTGCCGCAGACATCATTGAATCGATCATTAAACCAACTTTTCAAGATATCTTAAAACTAGCTATTTTAGTTGTAATCCGAACAGTGATCTCTTATTTCTTGCATAAAGAAATTGAAGATGCATTGAAAGATAAGGAAAATGAAATAGAAGAAAAAAAGGACCCGAAACAAAACTAACAATCAGTTTTGCTTCGGGTTTCTTATTTTAATGAACAGTAATAAAAATGATCTAGGCTTAAAAATAGAAAAATCAAGTCTTCGCCAACTCAATAAGTTTCTTGACTGTATTGGCATTTCTGACCGTTACTTTATTATTTACCGATGAACTTGCAAGCTTAGACCATCTTGTTTTAGAAAAATTTTTCAGATCAGCAGACCAAAATATAACATCATTATATAAATGGATTTTCTCATATTCTGGTTTGAGTTCTCCCATCACTTCGACTACTTCCTCTACAGTAGTCGGTGAAACCATAAAAATTGTATTATGGTAGACTTCTTTGTTAGCCGTATTCCACCAGTCAGGTGCATTCTTAAAAGTATCTTGAAGTTCTTCTGAAGTTACGACTACTACGGGTAGCTCCAACTGAAAATCATCTTGTATTGCTTTTTTTATTATTATCACTAGCTCGTTTTTGTCTGTACGTTCACTATTAAAGAGCACATTCCCACTATTGATATAGGTAGAAACATTAGAAAAACCAAGTTCCTCAAAAGTTATTTTTAATTGGGGCATGGATATCTTATTTTTTCCACTTACATTGATTCCTCTTAGCAATGATATATATCTATTCATCTTGAAATCATTCTCCTTGACTAATATATCCTAATTCTATCATATAAAAGGAATCAGACCAGCTTCTCCGAAAATAAACATTTTCTATGCTAACCGTTGGCTCGCCATTTGATGCGTGTATTTAATTTGAAGCATTGTCGAACATACTAACGTTGCGCCAATCACAGGAAACAACGAACCGATCCAAGTACTTACTATAATCGCAACACCCACGATCAAAATAGCGCCCAAAATCAATTGCCAAAGCTTATTTTTAAGCAACCACTGATTTTCTTTTAATAAATAATGTGTACCAAATATGATACCACCGCTAATAACGTAAACCATCTACTCGCCCTCCGATACTTGCGTTACATTCCTTCACTTGGTGCACCTGATTCACCTTGTTGCTCTTGCTCTACTTGAATTTTTTCGAACATCTTGAAGAATGGATAATAAATTGCCAGTGATACAGCAAAACAGACAAAAACCATCACACACGCTACCCAGTTCCAATTAGAAGTAATCAACGCTCCCAAAGGTGCTGGGATCGAAAACGGCGGCTTGACCATCATTTTAGGCATCCAGCCTAGTGCTGTCACGATATAAACCAAAATTGTATTCACGATTGGAACCGTGATAAACGGAATTGCCAGCAATGGATTCATCACGATCGGTGCTCCAAAAATCACAGGTTCATTGATATTAAAAATGCCGGGTAAAATCGATAACTTCCCTAATTGCTTCAAATATTTTGATTTAGAGAATAAGAACAAGAAAACAAGTGCTAACGTTGCGCCAGTTCCACCCATTTGCGCATACCATTGATAAAATTGCTCTGTAAAAATATTCGGTAACTGAAACGCACTCGTTCCATTTTGAAACAGCTCCGCATTTTCGATGATCGCTTGATCCCAAAACGGACGAATGATCGGTCCTAAAACAGCATGTCCATGAATCCCTAAAGCCCAGAATAAACAAATCATAAATTGCGTAATAATACCGCCAAAAATATTATTTCCGGTCAAAAAGACTTTCAAAGGTGAAATTGCCACACTTAACAGGTCATTTAAATTAAAGTTAAAGAAATGACGAGGGATCCAGAAGACCAAGATCACTAACAGCGTCGGCAGTAACGCTGCAAATGACTCACCAACAACAGGAGGAACGCCATCAGGCATCTTGATCTCCAGCTTTTTTTCCTTTGTAAAACGATAAATTTCAACAGAAATCAGCGCCGCCACGATCGCGCCAAATAATCCTTGTGAGCCTAGTGGTGTAATCGGAATATAATGACCGCCTGCGACTGCATTTCCAGCGACATCGACACCTTCTTGAAGATTGACTGGCATGACCATCAAAAGTGTCGCCAGCATCGAAAGAAAGCCGCTGGTGATCTTATCTAATTTATACGTATTGCCAAGAAATGAACCGATCGTAAATGCCGCATACAATGACATCAACCCAACCGTAAAACGAAACGGAACATCTAAAGCCGCTAAGTAAGGCGCAATCATTTCAGAATATCCGGGAATTGGCAGATTCAACAAAATCGTGAAAAACGAGCCCACAATCGTTAAGGGCAGAATCGAGATCAGACCATTTCTAATTGCTTGTAGATGCCTCTGATTACCGATCGCATTTGCGATCGGCAATAGTTTCATCGCTAAATTATCCAGCGTTT
This sequence comes from Enterococcus silesiacus, assembly GCF_001886225.1. Lineage (NCBI taxonomy): Bacteria > Bacillati > Bacillota > Bacilli > Lactobacillales > Enterococcaceae > Enterococcus > Enterococcus silesiacus. Next base: position 87,453 of record NZ_JXLC01000001.1, read on the forward strand.
TCATCATAAGAATCACTCATCCTTTCTTTAATCAAATCCATTATTTTCAATCAACTCTTTAAACCATAAACCAGATTTTTTTATTGTTTTTGCACCTGTCGCCAGATCCATTCGATAAAAGCCATAGCGATTCTTGTACGCATTGCCCCACGACCAACAATCCACAAAGGTCCACATATGATAGCCTAAACAATTACTTCCTTCACTCATCGCTTGATTTAAATACGTCAAATGCTCTTTCAAAAAATCGATGCGATAATCATCTTGAACCATGCCATCTTCAATAAAGGCTTCTTCGCCTTCGATGCCAATCCCATTTTCAGAAACAAACCAATCAATATTGCCGTATTCTGTCTGAATTTTTTTCGCAATATCATAAATTCCTTTAGGATAAATTTCAATGCCACGAGAGGTGTTCATTCGTCTACCTGGCATCACATATTCATCAAAGAACCATTCCGGTGAAAAAACGCCTTGCGGATTAGGCACGCACTCCTTAGCCTTGACTCTTCTTGGACGATAATAATTGATTCCTAATAAATCAATGCTTGTGGAGGCAATCAGTTTTAAATCAGCGTCAGTCACTTCTGGCACTTGATTATATTCTGTTAAAACGTCCTTTAAGCGTTCCGGATATTTTCCTTTCAAAATAGCGTCATTAACACTTTTTGTATAAAACAAATCGGCCATTTCAGCCGCATAGAGATCTGCTGGATTTTGACTGCGAGGATACACAGGTATCACATCCATGATGATCCCGATTTTTCCAGATAAATTCATTTTCCGATAGACAGCAACCGCTTCGCAATGCGCCAAAATAATATTGTGTAAGACAGTCGCTGCTCGTTTAAAATCAACAACATATGGATAATGTCGATCATGCAGATAGCCAGCTTCGGCTGGAATCATCGGCTCATTGAAGGTAAACCAATACTTCACTCGATCCCCAAATAACTCAAAGCATGTTTTCGCATATTGTTTGTATGCATCGATCACCTCTTTATTCTCAAATCCTCCTCTCTCTTGAAGCACCATTGGAATATCGAAATGATACAAATTGATAAACGGTTCGACGCCTTTAGCAATCAATTTATTGATCATGTCATTGTAAAAAGCGACTGCCTCAGGATTGACTGCCCCTGTGCCATTCGGTATCAAACGTGACCAAGACAACGATGTTCGAAATGAGTTAAAAGAAATATCCTGCATTTTTTGAATATCCTGTTGATAATCACGATAAAATAAAGAGGTAGTTTCTGTCGTAACGCCATCATAAAAACGATGATTGTATTCTTTTGACGCATAATCCCAGATGTTTTCTCCTTTACCGTCCCCAATTTTTCGCCCTTCCGCTTGCGTTGCACTAGAGGCTGCCCCCCAGAAAAATGTCTTTGGAAATGTTCTATTCATCCATCGTTCCTCCACTTCTTAATCTAAATTTGAACACGCAGCAAGTGTTGAATATTTCTTATCCTACCACCTTGCAGATTACGCTTTCACAATTTATAATTGGAGTATAGCATTGATTATAACGTTTTGTTATGCGCTTTCATTCCTTTGTGATAAGTAACATCTTTTGTCATTTCTCACAATTTTGTCACAGTTTGTAACTAGAAGGAGGACACGATGCTTTTTTTAGACTATGTTCCTGATTTAAATCCTTTAGAGTATGAGATTTATCACTATATTGCCAATCATTTGAAGATTGTCACGTACATGCGAATCAGAGATTTAGCAGATGAAACACACACTAGTACCGCCAGCATTTTACGTTTTTGTCACAAATTCGAATGCAACGGTTTTTCTGAATTTAAAGTCAAGCTTCAATTATATTATGACTCTATCAATCAAGCCCAAATCGCGGATGTAGATGAAACACAACATATCCATTTTCTGGAACGAATCAATGAGCCCTTCCTTGATAATAAAATCAAGCAAGCCGTTGAGCTATTATCAGATAAAGGTTTGGTACTTTTTCTTGGCTCAGGCTCCTCTGAACCCATTGCGGCTTACGGTTCGCTTTATTTTACCAATTTATCGCAAACAGCCTTGCGCATTGAAGATCCTTCGAACTACCCGATTGAATGGTTTCCCGATGACATCCTAGCTCGAACCTGTGTCATCGCATTATCTGTAACTGGCGAAACCAAAGAAATTATTCATTATATTAAACGTTTAAATACAAAAAAATGCTCGATTATTTCTATTACCAACAGTGATAGTTCGACCATCAGCCGCATGTCCGACTTAAATATTCCTTATACCATCAATCGGGAAACCATTTATAAAACGAGTGATAACCATGACAAAACAATCGAACTTACTTCACAACTGCCAGCACTTTTTCTCATTGAAAAAATTGCCAAGCGCTTAAGATTACAAAAAAATATTTAAAAATAAAAAAGCAACTGATTGAGATATAACGCTACGAGTTATATCTCAATCAGTTGCTTTCTTCTATTATTAGGCATGCCTTGGTAAATCAGTAAAGCCAAATTCATCTTCCTGAATCAAACGCCATGTGCGTTTCGCTGTATTATAAATCAAGATCGCAACCACTGGTTCATTTCGATAAGCAAAGTTTTTTGTTTTCCATAAAGAATCTTCCACAATGTGAATTGGGATATGATATTCTTTGCCTTTAACGTCCATCTGATCGAAACAAAAAACAATCCCTTCTTGTAAAATCGGCTTCATTTCTTTTAACAACTCTCCATCCAGCTTCTCAACTGAAACCCCTCTTTTGAAGAATGTTTTCCGATCGTTGACTTTTTCTAAAATCACACGGGTGATTTTATCTGCCAGAATCCGATAAAATTCGTCAATATAACGATAATAAACGCGCGTCATATGATCCACAAACTCAAAAAAGACGAAATCATTTTGTAGTTTGTAAAAGAATGGTGAATGCAAACTTGTTTTCATGTGCCCAAAATAAAGCAGCTCTGAAATTTCCAGTGGTGTTAATTCCTTGAGCATCGTAACGTCTGAAAAATCGATCCATTTGATTTCTTCATTGGTTCTACGACGTTCAGTAGTAGAAAAATATTGATCAACATTTTCTTGTCCGCGAATAATTTTCAATCCGCTGTGCATATCGTATTCCCCTTCCTCAGCAGAAGGGTTCAGTAATAGTAAGTTTTTAGGGTGATGAACAATGGAGCGAGTAAAGTCTGTATGTGTGATCCCTTTTGATAATACTGCATTACTTGTCATATCAATATGTACATAAATCAAATCCAACATTTGTTCTATCACCCCCATTAATTGTCTTCTACTCTATTCTACAATATTTCGAAAAGAAAAGCTTGTGTCTTTTATTTTAAGATTCAGTTACAAAGAGTTAAAAAGCAATGACTTTTTAACTTTGCCATTTCTTGACGACAAGAACACAAAGCCTTATTTCGCATTTTTTTTAAGGTTCCTTTTTAAAAACAATATTTAGAAAAACCTAAAGATTTTAAGCTAGGGTTTCAAAACAATTTATGATACACTAGGATAAAAAGGAGGGAGAATATGGCCACCAGAACAGACCGCCCCAAAAAGAAAAAATCCCGAAAAAGAAATTGGCTGATAAACATCTTCCTATTCTTATTGTTAGTTGTTGGTTTAGCTCTTGTCTTCAATACACAAATCAGAAACCTGTTGATCCAGCAAAATGGAAAAGCATATGCTGTTGAAAAGTTAACCCCTGAGGACATCGAAAAAAACAATCAAACAGATACAACATTTGATTTTGCAGCAGTTGAATCATTAAGTACAGAAGCCGTGCTCAAAGCGCAGCTAGCGAACAAAAATTTACCCGTAGTAGGTGCTGTAGCACTGCCCGATGTAAAAATCAATTTACCGATTTTCAGAGGACTGGATAATGTTGTTTTACTAACAGGGGCTGGAACGATGAAACCTGACCAAGAAATGGGCAAAGGGAATTACGCTCTTGCAAGTCATCGTGTCCAGGATATGATTTCATTGTTTTCACCGCTTGAATATTCAAAACCAGGAGAATTGATTTACACAACTGATTTAACGAATGTTTATACATATAAAATCACTTACGTAGAAAAAATCGATCCTTCACGTGTGGAGTTGATTGATGATGTTCCCGGTAAAAAAATGATTACGTTGATCACTTGTGGGGATATGTATGCCACAACCCGGATCGCAGTTCAAGGAGAATTAGAATCTGTGACTCCGATGAAAAAAGCTACACAAGCCATGACTGACGCATTTAATATGGAACAATTAACATTATAAACGATAGAAGAGCACATCCGCGCAAAGTTGATGTGCTCTTCTATCGTTTCAATGTCAATACCTAAAAAAGGAAGAATAATCAGATTGCTCTGACTACTCTTCCAAGCATTTGTTCAACTTATCTCTCAGGAGTTAAGAAGAAGTAATCCTTAATCGTACCTTTTTTGTCTACATAAGCAAACATGAACCATTTTCCTTTTGAAACTTTGTAATTTTCCACAGTGTAGTATCCTGTATATCCAGGGATTCCAGGCATAACAACTGCTTCTAACTCAGCTTTTTCAAAATTTTTAAAACCAGTTCCGCCAAAGAAGTCAACTTCACCGACAACTAAATCAAAGTTAGCATTCTTTTTAGTTAGTTTTAATAACGCTAATTCGGAATTAATTGCTCTACTATTTTTCACGTCATTTGCAGAAAAATATTGACCACGTTGAGCAGGAACAGTTTCAGAAACAGTCACAGCAGCTTGTGCTTGACTTGGTAATAAAGCTAAATTACCTAAACCAAAAAGAGAAACTAAACCTAAAATAACAACAAATTTTTTCATTATTTCACCTCCTTTTTCCTCCCTAATAATAACAAATAAAATTGGTGGAATCACCATATTTTTTACATTTTATTAAGTTTACAATACTGATAACTATTTCGAATAATTTAAAACGAAAAAAAATTAAATGAAAGTGTGTAACAACAATGAAAAAACCGTTTAAATCACATTTTAATTATATATATACGTTTTTTATTAAAATACGTATATAAACGCATTCTCGAATGATTATAGCACCCGTTCGCAAATTACAAATAATGACCCTTTATAAACAGTAAAAAAAGGATCAGAACATTCCTTTTTAGTTGAATGTTCTGATCCTTTTCGATTAAAAGTGACTCGTTTTTCTTACTCGATAATAGCCATAACGAATCATTGATATAACTAGCACGATTGGGTATATAAATAACGTCACAGCAAGCCATTCTAAGTTAAATACGGACATAAATGATATATGATAGGTCACAGCATAAATCAATGGCAGAACGATCGCCAGTAACCCATAATACAAACTCATCTCAAATACTACTGTTTTATATAAACGCTTCATGATTCATTTCCCCAATCTCTTTCGACTTTTATTTAGTGGCTGTTCCTCTTTGTCATTTCTCTACTGTTTCATTGTACTTTTTATTCTTGAGAGATACATCCATCTATAGTCTGAGATTTTTCTAGTCCTTTGTCTTGATTCGCGCTTTAATTTTTTTCCACTCTGTGTTATTTCCATTTGTCAGGAGGATATAACACAATAAGAGCACGGCTGAAATCAAGGAGACTCCTGCAGAAATTTTTTGCACCAGTGTTCCTTCATACCAAAAAGTTAGACGCCCCGTTCCCGTCACCTCAACTTCACAAAAGCCATATGGAATCGTGCTTTTGTTGATTTTACTGACCGTGGCCTGACCTTCTACTTCTACTTGGTACCCTTTATAATAAATAATTGGAAAGAGTAGTCTGGTTTTTTCAGCTTCTTGAAAATCCAAAGTCATTACATTGTAAGTCCGGCTCAGATTACTTACCTTAGTCGTCGGCGGTTCAATGATCAAGCCATGAGGATCCATCATATATTTAAACCCACTGGGCAAATATTCACGGCCATAACCCAAGACTTCTGGATTTAATTCAGAGAAGAATGAATAGGGAACTATTCGCTCTTTTTCCAAGACCGTCGTTTTTAAGCCTGACTGATAAAAAAGACTGGAAACAATCAGCACTAGTCCAATTAAAGGCAGAGTCATTCGTTGAACCCATTTTTTTTGTGGAAGCAAAACATCCAGCTGGTCACTGACTAACCAACACATACATAAGGTTACTATTGTAAAAAAACGCCAAGGAAACTGAATAGTGTTCAACAAGGTTTGATTGAAATAACGATACGGAAAATAATTAGTCGCCAAAAATAAAAAGAGCACGCTACTAAACAACAGCTGTTTCCCTAACTTGGAAATATTCTTTATTCTGACTATGAAAAGAACCATCATAACCAAGAGCAATAGACCCACGTTATTAAATCCAAGATTGTTCCAGGCATTTTTCAAATAATAAGAAAAAGATTGGGCTGTTTTTTCCAAATAAAACATCTGATCTGTTTGAACAGCTAGCTTTTGGAATTGGAGTTGCTCCAGCATAGGAAATAAGTACAGCGCGACTAGCCCCACCGTGCTCACTGTTGCAATAGCCAAAAATACGACTCTTTGTTTTTCTTGAACTAGCTTACGCCAATTCAGCAGCAAAAATACCACAATAAACAAACAGAAGATAAATGCCGTGATCAAATGACTCGCAAAGAGCAAGGCCATCCCAATCGTCAACCAGTAAAACTGCCGATATTCTCCATCAACAATTTTTAATAATCCGACAAATGCGATCGGCAGTACCATCAAGGCTAAAATTTCACCTAAAGCTGCTCGAAAAATCACATCACTTAAACGATACGAAGCTAACGTGTATAAGAGTGAGAACATCAGACTTTTCGCTGGGCTCTTACGCCAGAAATAAAACGCATGATAGCTGATGACAAACGTTAAAAAATTGATCCCGATCAGATAAATAATATACGATTGAGCAATAGATACCCCCGCAAGCCTTAATAAAGCGGCCGGATATAACAATAAATCTGGATAAAAAATATTTGAAGCATACCCCATTCCATTTAAGAAAAAATAATTGATCTTAGGAAAGAAATCGCCATTAAAGATAGACAATTTCAATCCTTCAATCCGTCCCAAATGAAACTGAATATCATCACCTAAAAATAACTGCTGACGATGGATCAATGACCAATAAATACTACCAATACTCAAGATCAGAAACAGACTATATAGTAATAGAAAAAAAATTGGTTTATTCTGTCGAATGTTTTTGAATTTATTCATCTACTTCCCCTTCTTACTGATCCTCATCGATCGTATCTGTAATATAGAAAAATGTCTGTATAATATGCTCTTGCTCGTTTAACTCTACTGCAATTGACTTTTGCAATTCATTGGCCGCTTTGGCATCCTTGGTATTTTCATATACTTGTAAAACAGCGTCGCCAAGCTTCCCTTTCTCTTTGTCCATCAACGTCTGCAGGTCTTCTAAATTTTTCCTTATATTCATATTCATTAAACTGCTCAAATCTTTGACGGTTTCCTCAAAATCATTTTTAGGAAGCTGTCCTTCTTGCGTTGGGTTTGCAATTGTTATTGTCTGATTTTTTAAGGTTGCTTGCTTTTTCTCTTGATCAAACTGATACTCAAAATCGATATACGTAAATAATTTTAACTCTTCATTTTGAGAATATTTGTTGATTGCTCTAAAATAAAGGCTCTCCCCATTTGCTGTAATGGAATACTCAACGGGTTCTAGCTTACTAGCTTCCGTTTCAAAATGCTTGTTAAACACAATATTGATATCTTCATAATACTGTGGCAGCTCTACTAAAAACTTATCTTCTAATAATTTTTTAGCCTCTGCTTCATCTAATTTTCTGTATTCAAATTTTCCAAACGGTTTTTCTTTTTTTCCTTGCCAAGTCAAAGGTTTATCTTTGGCATTCAACGTGTCATGCCCATTCGATGCCGCACAGCCGCTTAACGCCAGAAGCAACAGGAAGGCTGAGACTATCCGTATTATTTTTTTCATTGATTATTCCTTTCTAATCATCATTCTGATAAATTGATCATGCGAGCTGGCTGATCTTTAAATTCCTCTTTAGAAAAATTCAATAGTACTTGTTGATCATCTGTGCTTAATTCATACACTAGTGCCGCCTCAATCGTTTCACCTTTATTAATTGATTTCGTGCCATTTTTCACCAAACCTTTTACATCTAATTCAGGATTTTCTTCTGAAATCGTTCCTTGAGCTAAGACCTTTTCTTTTTGTGTCGCTTTTATTAGTTGTTGGCAATCATTTGGAGTCAATGGCGCATCCCCGTTATTAGTCACTTGGGCACGAATGATCAACAGTGATTTTTTATCGCCATCAGGTAACTTCATTACACCATCGATCACAATCGTCATTCGCTCATTTTTAACTTCAATCGTATCGCCTTGCTCATCTTCTACCCCAGATTCTCCTACTGTTGAATCGGCTGTTTTAGCTTCTGTTTCTACTAACGTTTCTACGCTGGCATCGATGATCTCTGATCTTTTTTTATACTCTCCGTCATTTGCCGAATAAAAAATCATTTCCACAAAACCGTGCTCCGTTTCCACATAATAAAAGTGGGCCCACACGTCTTTTTCTTTAAATTTCGTATTTAAAGTATATTTGATGGCTTTATGGTGATTAATTTCGTATTCTTTCATGTAAACGCCAGATAGCTCTTTATAGTTGTATCTTTTTTGTAATTCAAGTCTGGTCTTTTTAGCAAAATCATCCCGATTTACTTCTTTTTTCAAATACGTTAAAACAAACAAATGGGAATTACTTTTAGTGTCTTCAGCACCATAGACTGCTTGACGATTATACGTTTCCTGAACATTGCTACTTTCTTTCCAAGTAGCAGGCAATCGAAAGGCATAGCTAACACCTTGGCCTGAAAAAACTGCCTTATCTTTAGATAGTCCATCTGAACAGCCCGTCAATAAAACTAAAAACAGAGCAACAAAAAATATTTTTTTATACATTGTTTTCATCTAAATGTTCCTCTCTATTCAACACTCTATTCTTCCTTGTATACCAGAAAAATAGAGAAAATAACGCAATACAGCTAATGAATAAGCTGGCGCCTAAAACAAAGCCTTGTGGTAAAAAGACCAGTTCTACCTGATGCTTACCCGCTGGTATGTGCATCGCTAAAAAGGCTTCTTCTACGGCTTTAACTGGGACTACTTTTCCATCTACATAGGCTTTCCAGCCTTTATCGTAAGGAATGGTGGTAAATAAAACCTGTTCTTTTTCTAAAGACACATCTGTCGTTAATTTTCTACCTGTGCCTTTAAACTCAACACCCTTTTTTTGCGCTGCTTCGATCGTGGATTTAAACACTTTGGTATTTAAGATCAAGGTATCTGGACGTGCCATTTTAATAACAGGAACACCACGAAAGGCCACTTTTACTGTTACAGTAGCTGCCTGTTCATAGTAGCCAAGATTATAATACTGACCTGTTCTTTGCATATCCGCTGATCGACTGATCCCGTTAACCGTCACTTCTGCCACTGCATCCCGCATCGCTCCGCTATCTTCTACAAGTAAGTTCAAATAGGCTTGGGAATCAGCTGGTACCTCAACAGACCAGGTCATGCTTTTATCAGCAGACGGTTTTTCTTCTGATAGAAAAACAATGTCTCCCTCTTTTTGAACGATCACATTTTCTTTAGCGATTTCTTTAGGTTCTTTGAAAGAAAATAGTGCTTGTTTTTTTCCAGCCAGATGATTAAGCAGACTTTCTTGATTATGAAAGGCTTCTTTCTGATAAATCTCTTTATCCGTTAGCATTCCTAATGGCAAGGCATACTGATTTTCATACAAATCGTACGCACCTTGATGCGCAATTTTAGTGAAGCCGTACTTCATTGGTGCTTGTCTTCCTAGGTTAAATTTGATTCCTAATAATGAATCCATTAATAAGGTATTGTTTTTGTAATCAATGTTCAAATTCGTCCCAGTTGAACGAAAACCTAGCTGGTTCATGTAACTAGATGAATGCCGATTACGAATCGATGAAAACATAGAGACTCCGCTGTACCCATAATTAAAACTTTCATTATGAGAAATAGGGTCGACATTCGCCATTCTATAAAAATCAGGCGTTATTCGCTTCGTTTCATCCGTCAATGTCTTGATATCGCGATAATACTCACTGTACAATTCCCGCTTTGGATAATTCCAATCCTTGCGAACTCCTGCGACCATCGCTTGCGTATTCATTGTTAACTCCGCTCCGACCAGCACCAAAAAGATCAACGGCAGCAATTTGCGATAGCGATTGTGATAATATACAAAAGCCAATCCTACATATAACAACAGAAAAACGACCGAAACGACCAATGACTCTCTTGTAAGATAGTCATATCTTTTTTTATTAGAAAATAAATACGCACTGATGAATACACCCAATAAAACAATTCCGATATTGACAAGCTGATTCAATTCTTGTTTTTCCATTTTCTCCAGACCATAACCTGCAAAAAGCAAAATGAAAAATGAAACCAAAAAGCTAAATCTAAACAGAAACATATTTGGTGAATGCAGTCCATGCCAGAATAAATTCAATGGCTGAATATACACACTAACCACCAGCAACAAGCCTAAACTTCCATAAATAAGTTTGTCCCGTAAAGCAGTTTTTTTAGTGACAAAATAAAACAGACAGAAGATTAACGGTACCAGACCTGCATAGATAAATGGCGCGGCTTCATATTTAGAGGTGTCATAAACCAGGCTCATACTCTTGGTGATCATATCCCAAGGACCAGTATCCGGCGTCAATAAGCGTGTCATTTCCGTTAATTTTTCTCCGTTATTACTCAAATCAAAAATTGTCGGTAAAATCGTGATCATCGAAGCGCCACCTGCAAGCAATGAAGTGATCAGATAAAACCCAATTGTTTTTTTGTATTTGACCCAATTTGTGCATAATTTGGCGAAAAAATATAAAAAAGTAAATACGCCTACCATAAATGCCATATAAAAATTAGATAAAAACAACAAGAGATAGCTGATAAACAACAGTCCAGGCTTTTTCTCATCCATCAAGCGATGAATGCCTAGAATCACTAACGGTAGATACACCAGTGCATCCAACCACATGATCATCGGTGAATAAGCAATCCCGTAACTCATCAAAGCATAGCTGATGCTCATGCCAATTTTTACCCATTGAGGCAACTTGAAAGTAAAATAAGTAAATGTCCAAAAACTAAGTCCCATACAGCCAAACTTTAGTAAAGTAATCACATACATGGCGTCGGGTATATGTAAGTTGTCAAAGAAAAAGACAATCGGGGTAAAAATTCCATTTAAATAATAACTCATTAAGGCCCAGTAATTTAATCCCAAAGAACCGTACCATGTGTATAAAGCATCTTGCTTTCCATGTAGCATATTATTAAAGCTGGCATAAAAATTGGAAAACTGGGCAAATGCATCACTGGCTAACAGCGTTGTCTCACTGCCATAATAGATTCCCTGTTGATAGTACGCAAATGCCAAAATAAGTATTGGCAGAAAAAAACTTGCCAATACTGCTAAGTAATTCACCTGTATAAACGCTTTGATTTTCTTCATAGTTCTCCTCACTAATTTCTGTGATTTATTCATCTATACAACCTAGTGTTGATATCGGGTAGTAGCGATACTTCACAACACCTTCGATCTGCGACCGATCGATCAGTCCTAATTGGCGGCTATCTCTAGATTTTTTTCGATTATCACCTAAAACAAAATATTTATTTTCTGGAATTTCAGTTAAATGCTCAACTAATCTTGCGACTTCTGCAGATAGCGCTATCGTAGTTGTTCCATCAGGCTGATCGCCTTCAAATAAAGCTACTTTCTTTTGCTTCTCATTCTTGGCAGAAAAGATTGTCAATGATGTTTGCTCTAGCTGAATTTTGTCTCCTGGCATTCCAATCACTCGCTTAACATACATGCTATTTGGTTTGTCTTTTGGGCTAAAGGTAATTAATGAACGCTTTTTCGGAGCCACTTTTTTAAAAACCAGGACTCGATCATTATTTATTAGCGTCGGCTCCATAGAATGCCCATCAATGCGGTGTGTTTTCACACAAATCAAAAACCAAAGGCAGGCAATAACGAGGCTAAATAAAAAAAGTCCTTTGATGATTGAACGATTTTTTTTAGGATTACTTTCCCCAACTAACGGGTTCTTTTTTACTTTTTTTTGCATTGATTTACGTTCACTTTCTCTTTTTTAGAAACGAGTCATCCGGTGGATTGGAAAGATTCTTGCTTCCACAACTCCGATAATATCTTTTTCATCAATATAGCCAAACATCCGACTGTCCGCTGCATACGATCGATTATCGCCCAGAACAACATATTTTCCTGCGGGAATTTGATCGTCTCCCATATCTTTCGACAAAGAAAAATCCTTGGTAAATACACTGTTACTCTGCTTAGTTTTAGCAATCTGATCAGCAATAAATCGTTCAACAACCTCTTGATCATTGATGAATAAACGATCTTCTTTATAATATAAGGATTCTTTTGGTGTTCCAATAATCCGTCGAATGGTCGTTGCCTGACTTTTTGGATCTTTGTAATAAACCAATTTGAACCGTTTTAGCTTCCCTAATTTATTCACAAATACTCTATCGTGATCTTCTAATGTCGGCATCATAGAATAACCTTCCACCCTTGGCAAAGAAATCGTCAAAAAGCTGATCAGCAACAGTAGCACACTAGAAATCAGCACAGTTAAAATCAGCTCTGTTAGCATTCGCTTGTATTTTTTTTGCTTTCTTCGCTTCTTCTGTTGGGTTTGTCTTTTTTTAGAGACACCCGCAGAATTTGTTGCGCTCTTTTTTTTCGTTGCTGGCTTGCGCCGCTTTTTTTTAGGCTGGAAGGAGTCATCTTTGACTTGACGAACAGGTCGTTTTTGTTTTTTTTGATTTGTCATTCTCTGTTCCTGATACTTTCTTTAACACTATTTCTTTTGATTTAATGCAGTTTCATTCACTTTAAAGACGTCAAAAATTTGTTTCTGACTTTTTTTGATTTTGGTTATATCTTCTAAATAGTTAGCAACGTATGCAGTGTCTTTTAAGTTTTCCAGCGTGCGACTGCTAAAGTTCACACCAAATTCACGGACTAAAGCATAATAACGGTTCAGCTTTTTTTGTCCATCTAAACTCAATCCGCCAAACGCATTTTTATTTCCATACGTAATCAACAGCGAGGTCATCTCTGTTAATTTCTCATTGACTTTGCCAGGATCACTGCCTTCTGAAAGACTTTGCAGATCTTTTTCAATTTCTCCAACTAAAAAGTAACTTTGAATAATCGCGTTAGCATCTTCTGTTTCTAAATTGGTTTGTTGATAGTAACGAGCATACATTCCACCACCTAAAGTCAATGCACCTAAAAGAAACAAGAAGACGCTGGTTCGGATATTTTTCTTTTGCTGCTTTTTTAGCTTAGCCAGCATTCGCTTGATTTTTTGCTTTTTCCGCTTATTTTTCACTCGCTTACTCTTCAACAAGGTATATCTTTTTTGTTTACGAATAGATAACACTACACAAATCACACCGAAAAAGAGAAACAGCACAGAAGAGGATAACATTAAGATAAATAGCCAATCTAGAATACTCACTTCGTTCCTCCTCCTCCTTTAAATAATAGCAATACACTTTTTTTTACGATCATTTTTTTACGGTTTTCTTTTTTCTTTTTTTAGATGCTGCCTTTTTATTCAGGGTCATTCGAACCACAAAATACACTAGACCTACCACTAAAATAACGCCACCGGCAATCAACGCTATCAATAGCCAATTGAAGCCACGTTCTTGTACTAAGGTAACATCTTGTGCGTTGTATTTATCTGCATCTTCTTTGGTAATTTTGAAATCATTACTCCATTCCCATTTTTGGTCACCACTGGTCACCAATACGTGACCTGTATAGTCACCTGGCTCCATCCGTTCACCATTCATCTCAACTGGAAAGTCGATCATTGAATTAGGTGCCATTCGCATATTAGTCTTTTTCGTATCGTAAAGAACTTCATCCGAACCTTTTTTCATCACTTGCATGTCAACTGTCATATCATTCAAAAACTCTGAACGGACATTTGAGAAGTTTACAAAGACTGCATTGCGATAATTAGCAAGTTCTGGATAAAACTTACTAAATTCCAATTCTGGTTTCACTTCTGTATCGGTTTCTTTTAAGACCATTCCTAAGACATAGGCATAACGGTTCACGATTTGCTTTTCTTTCTTTTCTTTTTCCAGCTGTTCTTTTGATTTTTGGACCTGCATTTGGATACCACCTGTGATGATTCCATCATAGGAGTCGGCTGGCATTGTAATTTCTAGATTCAACGGAATTTTTTGTTTGGCTGGGATCGTAATTGTTTCAGGACCTTTGACAATATCTTTAAAGTTATACTTTAAGGACGCATCTTCTTTAAACACAGTCGGGCCAAATTCCAGCACCCCATTTGAGTTCGTTTTAGCGCTATTTAGCGCAATTTCGACAGTGACTTCTTTATCTGTGATATTTGACATCTCGACTTGAACCGTTTGTTTTTGACTTGGCTTCATTTTTAAATTGAAGTAACCCGTGTCACCTATTTGGTTTTCCGGCCGGATCATTTTGAAGTTAAAGTTCCCGATATCTTCAGACTCTGCTGCCGATGCTGCTACTGTTCCAATACTGAAACAAGTTATGTATAATATAAAACTAAAACAAATTACTTTAAGTTTTCTCATTTTTTTGACCTTTCTCTTCACCAAGAAACAGGCCGCCGACTCCTAAGAATCGGCCGACCTTGTTTAGCGATGCTTTTATAATATGATTTGATCGATTACCGTCTTACGACTTATGGTAAAACGTTCATTGACCAAGTGATTTCACCTTGGTAGTTTGTATCTTGGAATAATTCAGTTTCATCTTTAATGTTTAGTTTTACAGATTTTTCTGAATTTGTATCGCCTTCTGCAGCGTATGTTCCAAATAACATTTTGAAACGTCCACGACCTTTAGCCGCATCTACATGGTTAAGAATTACTGTTGATTCTTTAGAGGTAACTGCTGTTGTTGCAACAGCTTCTTTTGGTGTTAAAGCATCTGTTACATCAGTTTCTGATTTAACACGTCCATTTAAGAACTGTAATGTAGCACCGTCTAATTTTTTTACAGTGTTTTCTGTACCAACTGTTGTATTTAATTCACTTGTGATTTGAGCAGTGATTTCATATTTATGGTCTAATTCTGAACGGTCATCTACGAATTCAACATAGTTTGGTGCAATAATTTGATCAGTAGAACCTTCACCATCATTAGCTACAAAGTTTTTCGCAAAGAAGTGACGTCCAGTACCAGAAGCAGATGAATTATCTGAACCAAATTTTAATGGTGTGATTGCTCTAACACCGAAAGTACCAGCATCTGTCGTTACAAGACCAGAAGTTACAGTTCCTTCACCACTACCGTCGCCATCTGTAATTGTATTTGTTGTTCCGTCACCTGTGTTGGCCGTAAATTGAATATCCATTCCTGCAGCTGGTGCAGCTCCTGGAGCTGCTTTTACTGAATTTGGGATTGCTACTGCCATGCCTACTGCTGCTAATAAAGCGGCACCGCATAATTTGTGTGTTAATTTCATTTGTGTTTCCTCCTAATATTATGTTGTTTATTTATGGTAGCTCGGATATGATCCAAGTTAACACCGTTGAGTAGGTTCCAGGTTGTTTCTCTGTTGCCGCTGGAACGGTTAGTTGTACAGCGCTATTGATGTAGGCCGCTTTATTCACTGCTTCATCAATAACTGGTTTATTTTGTTCATCCACTTTTGCGGATACTGTCGTAGCCTGGCCTTTGGGATTATTTTCGGAAGCACCAAAGACAATGCTCCAAGTTCCCCCGCCATTCCCGAAAGCCGCTTCTGCCAAATTATATGTCTCGCCAATGTTATTCAAGCGAATCACTTCTTTTGAGACTTTTGGTGCTAAAGATGCGTCTTTTTTCGAATTTGTCCAGGAATTATCAAACGATAAAACGGCGCCTTTTAAGACTGCCCCATCTTGTGCTTCACTTTTGAATTGCGTTTCTTGTCGCAATTGCAAAGTCCAGCCAGTGGGGTTCGCACGATAATCAGAAAGTTGGATGAACTGCCCTCTAGCGGTCGTTTCATCTTTGAACTGTTGGGCATTTACCGGAAAAACTATATTTTTGTCTGAAATTTCGCTTGCACCAAAGTTAAGCTCTGGTACAAAATCAAAGCGCAAAAGGCCTTCTGTTTTGTTGACTTTACCAGGATCAACGATGACATCCGCATTTTCAGGATCTCTAATGCCGTCTCCTTCATCTGGTCTACCAGAAAACTGAATCTCAACCCCTGCTTCCGCTCCCTCAGCAAATGCTGGTTGAGTCGTCACGACAAGAGCCATGCAACATAGAAATAGTGCAGCCAATCGGTTCATATTTGTGTGCATCATCCTAGTTCCTCCTTTTTTGCTCTGCATGCTTTTTACGTTTCCATAAATACAGAACAAGAAGAATTAGCAACAATGCTAGACCTGTGACTGACAAACTTTTCCCCACTAGCTCACCTGTAGATGGATATCTACCGACTGGCTTTGTTGGCTTACCAGGTAAGAACGTTTGATCACTAGTTGTCGTCGCAGTTGAACTGGAGGATGAACTAGTACTCGTTGTCGGTTCAGTTGAGCTACTACTTGAAGGTTCGCTTTCAAAAAACGTGATTTGTCCATTCGTTTGGATGGCGCCACCATTTTCTGCAGCATGTGCTAGTTTGGGCACGCCCAAAAGCAAGAACAATACCGCAATGAAGGAGAACGCATGTCGTACATGATTATTTATTTTCATTGTTTTCCTCCATTATGGTGTTATACCCATCTCAAATAAAATTTCAGCATGATAATTGCCTAGCTCATTGACTATCCCTGGTGCAACTTCCATCTTAAATCCGTCTCCGGTAGAGCTCCAAGTGTCACTGATACTATAGTCACCAGTGGTCGTTGTTTCACGCGTCACGATCGGCATTCCTTCACCACGTAATTTGATTTCTTCGTTGCCATTTTTGTAACGAATCACATCTGGAAGAATTTTCCCAGATTTATTTGATAACGGTGTTGTTAAGGTTGCATTCAAGGTCCAATTTTGATTGCCTAAGCGATTATCTGTAATGACCAATGGATCCCCTTTGGCAAGCGCAGATTCGACCCTCACTTTTTCGTAACTTGAAGGAACGACACCAAAATCAAAACCTGTCGGTGCAGATTTAATTTCTAAGACACCTGTGTAATAAAATTCAACCAAATAATTTTCACCATACGTTACAGTCACTTCATTTGAGACTGTTTCTTGTTCAACTTCATCAATGAGTACTTTACTTAGAACATAGCCATCAATTTTCTTAGCAGAAATTGTGACTTTTTCCCCTACAATGCCTGATGCATCCGGCTCTTCCGCTAGTTCACGTTCGGAGCCTTCTTCTAGGTGTAGTGTGTAAATACTATCGATTCTAGGTTTGATCGTAAATGACTGTAATGCTCCTGAACTTGCTTCGCTAACAGATGCATCTACATTTTTCCCAGTTACTGTGTACGCTTGATCTACTTTAAGTGGCGTCATTAACGGTGGTGTTGTTATTTTCGACACAACATCATAGGTTAATTTGTATTCAATGCTTGGTTCTAGTTGTCCTAATTTCACATTTAATCGTCTTGCACTGCCTAGTACCACATTTTCTTTCGGTATGGCTTGACCGTTCAACTTAACAGATGTTAAATCAACATCGACATTTTCAGGAAATGCTTCGGTTGTTTTGTATAATACATCGTTGAGTACTGACGGAGCTGCTACTGTGTTTTGGATGGTCGAAGTAAAGGTCACTTTCTCTCCTTCAGAAATTTCTGGTAAAGCAATATCTAGTTTAGCAGTAAGGTTCGGTTTGTTTTGATAGTAGAATTTCACTTCACTTGACTCGCCAAATTTTACTTTTGCTGAGTTAGCGTATGGTGTTTGTTCTACGCCGTCAATTGTCACCTTGCTTAAGATATACCCATCAATCGCTTTTGCAGAGACCGTTTCTTCTGTTCCAATCAATCCTGATCTGACAGGTTCTGATGCTAAAGAGGTTTCCGGATCGGATCCTTCTTTTACATGAGAAATCTTTATTTCAGCGATTCTCGGTTTGATTGTAAATCCTTTTAGTTCTCCAGAAACGGCTGTTACCACAGTTTCATCAGCAGTTATACCACTAACTTTGTATGCCTGGTTTACTTCTATTGGTGTCAGGATAGGCGGATTAGAAATTTCTGACATAACGTTATAGGTTAAATTCATCTCTATGCCTGGTTTGATTTCTCCAAGTTTGACTTTCAATTTTCGATCAGCACCAAACTCAATATCCGTTGCCGCAATTGCCTGTCCATTTAATTTGACCGTAGTTGTATCTACCTTTACATGTTCAGGGAATACTTCAGTTGTTTCATAAAGTACATCTCTCCATATGGAAGGCGCCGGCGCAGAATTTTGGAACGTAGAGGTGAACACGACTGTTTCCCCTTCAAAGATCTCTGGTGTCGCAATTGCTAAATTTGCTGAAGCGTTAGGTTGGTTGTGCGGACTAATCGTCCATGTTTCTACAGCTGATTCTCCTGTACGGGAGTCTTCTGCCCAGACTGAAAGTTGATGAGCAGTATCACCTAATTCAGCTGCGGCAATAACACTACTGAACTTCCGATCAGTATTTGCTGGACTATTTACAAGGCTGCTCTCAAATTGCTTTGGCGCTCCACCATCAAGAGAATAGTACAGACTGACTGCATCTCCATCCGCTTCTTTCCATTGTCCATTGATCGTGTAGCTTGATCCAGTCATAAACCAATCAACAGATTTATCAGCTGTCAAGGTAGGTGCTACGTTATGTTCTAACAATTGCTGCACAACAGTTGATTCTACGTTTCCATTATTGACAGTTTTAAGATACACGATCTTTTCTTTAGTAATGGGTGCCAGTTCAGCTGTGGGAATTTCAAATGACCATTCTTTATCCACTCCTGGTACGTATGAAGAAACTGTTGTTGCTTTTTTGAATGGACCTTTTGCATTAAATGAGTACATAACGTCTAAGCTCGTTGTGGTAGCCTTATAATCCATGACAGTTCCACTGACTTTTTGCGGCGATTCTCCTGTATAATAAGCGGTTGGACTATCCACAAAAATCAACGGTTGCTTTGCATCCATAACTCCTGCAGCTGTGTTGAATGTATAACCAGTAGACTGATTTTTTTCTAAATCAACTGGTTGATTCTTCATATAAAGTGCTGTATTGTATGCTGCTGTAATTTTAGGATCTTTTTGTTCTGCAGAATAGGCGATACTTCCTGCCGGAGCTGGCGTATTGTTATTTTCCTGACCACTAGCGGTTGGACCTGAAAATCCAGAGTAAGCTGGATCATAAAAGCTCTCAACTTGCCCTAAAGGCCTAATTTGTTTTACACTCCAGTTATCCGGTTTATCAAGGGTATCAAAATAAAAGTTTAGAAGAAAATGATCTACGTATTTTGTTCTTTTCAAGTAATGCGCGGTGTATTTGACCCCTCTATTATGCCCTAAAAATTTTACTGGCAAGGTATTGTCAGATACGTCTTGGCCGTAACCACGATTGTATGTTCCTAGTAAATCAATATCATACTGGCTTCCCAGAACAAAATTCTCTAGTTTTTTCTCACTTAGATTCGTCACTTTTAGACTATTGGCTGATACTGTTTTACCCGCAAGTATTCTAGCGACACTTTCAACTTTCACATGAAATTCAAACATATTCGCCGTTTTTACAGCTGGATTATTTTTTAGTTCATATTCCACCTTAATTGCTTTTTCAGGAATGGCCGTTCCTGTTGTATAGACTTTTACATTAGATGCAATCGCTGCTGGCTGATTTAGGTTGGGATCACCATGTCCAAATTGACTTAAAGGTTCAATCACTTTATCACCTTGAGCAAATATTATCGGTGCAGAACTGACTGGAAAGCCTCTTCGGTATACCGTCCAACCTCCAGCGATGGGTTCTTCCTCTTCAGTATTAAATAACCCGCCACTAGTTCCATAAGGAACATATCCATTTAGTTCCGTGGTAGGTGTCACGCCATAATCCAAATTCATTTTAAGTTCCTCTAAATTAGCACCACTAAAATCAGGGATTACTTTATCACTTGAACGCCCATAATGCCAGCCTAATGTTGCTCCAGCAGAACTAGTATCAAAGCTACGTTCATTAAACGCATGTACGCCAAGGGGCAATGATTGCCATGGAAGTTGGGAATAATCTGGAAATTTCACCCTTAAACTAGAGGGATCTACACTTGACTTAGAACCTGTATTCGCTACTTCTTCGGCCTTAATTTGGTTATTTCCCACTGAGTAAATGAGCAATGAAGATAAGATAACGCCAGCCGCCATTACTAGACCGATTATTTTCTTTTTCATTTTATCCTCCTTTCTTAAAAAATATTTTATGTGCAATCAATCTAGGCACATTTATTTCAAATTTTCTCCATACATTCGATTCCTGTTTAAATAGGTATTTTTCTGTATTTTAACTATTTTTATGCAAGGTTCCATACAAATAATTAAAATACTTAGTCACTCATTCAAACTTTATTTATTGACTCTCCTGTATGGTGAAAACAAGAAAACCAACTAACTACCCTATTTATTTTTAGTCATTGTCTTCATACTATTTTTCACCGCATACTCACCATAGCTAGTTCTTATTTCTGCTTTAGCTCGATTTTTTCCGTGTACTTAGGTTAAATTAGGGTTATTTCTATTTAATAAAGAACATTATTGCATTTAACTATTTAAATACAAAATAATTATTTATTTCTATTAAAATTATATCTTTAAAAACATAAATTGAATTACATATACTTCTTTTTTTTTAGTTCTTTTTGAAATTAACTCTATATACTCAAAATTCCAGCGCTTTTCTTCGCAATAATACAACATTAGCTACGGTAATTCTTGATAATTTGTTATATTTACACATCAAAAAGAAACCTATCAAAGAACAAAAATAAAAAAATGATATATAAACACAAGCTTAACTATATTATCTATAATGAAAGGTTTACTTTTTTATAGTCGATAATCTGAAATTGCGGCTTCAATAATTTTGATGCCGCCAGCTCCATTAAAGGTTACAACCAAATTTTTCCCAAACGAATTATTTTTATACGCTTTATCCAATGTTCTATAAAGACTGATCTCTTTTCCAACATTATTTTGACTTTCTTTGGTCTCTTCAGTAAATTTTGTCAGCAGTTTGTCTTGGTCTTTCAATTTCATCAGGCTGCTTAATTGTTTTAGCACAGCCGTTGCATCTTTCCCATGATAAGTTTCATCTTCCGATAAATTGTAAATGGATACTTCTTGGCTAAGTAACTTGACTTTCTTTTGAAGACCCATGTATTGATATTTCAACTCAATTTTCCCATAAGACAAATAACTGCCCTTTGCATCCTTTATTTTAATCAGACTGGATAAGACGAGATCATTCCCTGATGCAACCACATTGTAGATATCTGGTTCTCGCTGCACAGCATCACTCACTAAATCATCTTCAATAATTTCTTTTGCCACATCAAAAAAACGGGGGATTTTTAGCTCAAATTTATTTGCCATCAGCTCTGTCGCTTCCTTCTCAGAAATCTCAAGATATTCTAGATTTCCAAACGGTTTACTGCGATCTGCCCACCAAGTAAACACCTGTTCATCCTCTGCTAACTTAGTTTTTGCTGTGTTTTTTCCTGATTGACAAGCGGTTAACACAGCGAGTGTAACTGTCGCTAATAGGATCAGTTTTTTCTTCATACCCATTCTCCTTATTCTTTGATTGGCAATATAATTGGCGCTTGATCTTTAAAGGTCGCTTGGTCAAATATAAAGGAAATATCAGACATCGACGAGTCTACCAGTTCGTATACCACAGCGGTTTCTACTAGATCATCTTTGCCAATTGCAGTTTTGCCAACTTGTAGTAGATAACTCAAATCAGATACCTCTGCACTTTCAGTTATTGAACTAACCGTCAGATCTTGCCCATCTTGTTTCGCTGTCACTAAGGAATTCCAGATATTAGGCATACTAGGTTCGGTCTGCTTATTTAAAAATAAGTAACGAATAATCAATAGGCGTTTTTCTTCTGTCCCAGTAATCATCTTGTAACCTGTCAAAGTAAACGAGACAGCGTCATTTTCAATTTTAAGATCGGTATTTTCCTCCATTGACTCGCTTGTCTTGGCTTCCGTTCTTTTTTCTTCATTTAAAGTAGTGACTGATTGCTTAAATAGTTCTACTTGTTTCGTATCGTTGCTATTCGCTGGAGAATAAAACGTAAATTCCACCATCCTCTGATTTAAAACAACATAGAAATCATGAATAGACACCTCTTCATGATTGTAAAGGCCTTGAAATTTATATAAGAGAACTGATCGTTCATTAGACTTAAAGGTTTCCACTTCGAGATCGTCCAACTCATAATTTTCTTTCAATTCTTGTTCTATTTGTTTTTCATGATCTATTTCACTATTTTTCCTTGTCCGAATGAACATATAGGATTTACTATTTTGATCTTCTGCACCAAAAACGGCCGCTGGATTATACAGGTTTTGATAGTCTTCTTGAGTCCTCCAACCTTGCGGTAATTGAAACGAGTAGTTGAATTCCTGGTCTGAGAAATGTTCTTTTGCCTTTTCTAAACTTGGCTTAGTGCAGCCTGTCGCAATCATCAATACACCTAAAGCAACAGCGATTATCTTTTTTTTCATCTGAGCTCCTCTCTATTTAAAAAAAGCCACTCGAAGAACAAGTGGCTTCGTCAAAATAAGTTACTCTCATTATTTTTCTCTACTTCATTTAAGCTGTTTATTTCTTGTTAGGCGCAAACTATAGCCAATAAAAACCAAAAGACAGAGGACAAACAACACTGCGCCAATCAAAAAGCCTTGTGGTAAAAAGGCAAGCTCCAGTGAGTGCTTTCCGGCTGGGACTGGAATTGCTAAAAAGGCATCCTTAAAGGTTGGAATGTCCACTTTTTTCCCATCAATATAGGCTTTCCACCCTTTATCATAAGGAATCGTGGTCAACACAACTTGGTCTTGCGCTAAAGAAATATCTGCTTTAGCTTTCCGCCCACTTGTTTGGAATTTGACCCCTTTATCCTGTATTTGTTTGACCGTTTTTTCAAAGCGTTGTGTGTTTAAAAACACAACGTCTGGTTTGAAGAGAGTCATTTTTTGAGAGCCAGTAAATGTTGCGGTCACCTTAATTGACGTTGCTTTTTCAGAATACCCAATACTATAATACTGCCCATAATCCATGACTCTGTTACTTTGAGAATTTCCATTGACCGTAACTTTGATTGCTGCGCCGCGCTCTAATTTGTTATTAAAGCTTGCCGGAACAAGACTTAGATATCCTTGGGAATGTGCTGGAATAGTGACCAGCCAAGTTACTTTTTTTGGTTTATTAGGAATCTCTTCCCCGTAGCTGATGATATTATTCCCCTCATCAGTCACAATCACATTTTCTAAGTCAGCTACTTTCGGTTCATCGAAACTGAAAAGTTCGCCTTCTGTATTGGCAAGGTAATTAAACAATTCAGTTTGGTTACTTACAGCACCAGTTTCATAAATGCCATCATCTGTAGTGATTCCCAGAGGTAAAGCAAAGCGATTTTCATACAGCGAATAAGCTCCTTCTGTCGCAATTTTAGTGAAACCAAATTTTGATGGGTCTGTTTTCGCTATATTGTATTTGATCCCGACTAGCGCATCCATCAGCAATGTATTATTCCTATACTGAACCTGTAAGTTACTGCCTAACGAGCGGAATCCTAAAGCATTAACATAGGCCGATGAATGTCGATTCCGAATGGATGAAAACATCGTCACACCACTATAACCATAGTTAAAGCTGTCATCCAAAGAAACTGGATCTAAATTTTCTAATCGGAATAACGTATCGTTTGCTTTATTTGTTTGGTCAACCAAATTTTTTATCTCAGGATAAAATTCATCGTATCTTTTTCTTGTTGGATAGCCCCAATCATCTCGTATGCCTTCAATCATGACTTTTGAGTTCACGAACGCTTCCCCCGTCATCATTAGTACAAACAAGATGGGTAGCCATTTTGCCACCTTGACATTTCGATGATAGATAAACCAAAAAACTAAATAACCAATGAGCAATCCCACGGTGATAATCAAAGAATTTGTTGTAATAATCCCATAACGTTTTTTATTTGATACTAAGATAAAAAGAATAAAGATACCAACAATCCCAAGTGTTCCATTTAGCAGCTGATCGAAATCTTCTTTTTCAAAGACTTCTAACCCATAGCCTGCGAGTAAAATTATCATAAACGAAAATAAAAAACTAAATCTAAATAAAAACATATTAGGCGAATGTAAGCCATGCCAGAATAAGTTCAATGGATAAATATAAACACTTGCGATCAAGACCATCAACAATGAGCCAAAGAGCAGTTTATTTTTTAACGGAATTTTTTTCGTTAGAAAATAGAATATGCAAAACATCAACGGTATTAACCCAATGTAGATAAACGGCATGCTTTCATATTTGGATGTATCATAAACCCCAACTAAGCTTTTGGCTACAAAATCCCAAGGACCTGTATCTTTGGTCAACACTTTATTGATCGTACTTAAGCCTTCACCATTGTTACTCAAGTCAAAAATCGTCGGCAAAATCGTGATCATCGAAGCACCACCTGCTAACAGTGAGGTAAACAAGTACGGGATGATCTTTTTCTTATAGTTTTTCACATCTGTCAACATCCGTACCATGAAATACATAAATGAAAAGACGCCCACTATAAACGCCATATAAAAATTAGATAAAAACAGAAATAAATAGCTAATAAATAAAAGGGTTGGTTTATGTTGATCCATCAATCGATGAATACCTAAAATAATTAATGGTAAATACATAAAGGTATCCAACCACATAATAACCTCAGAATAGCCTACAGCATATGCCATTAAAGCATACGACACACTCAAACCAATCGTAGCCCATTGACGGATTTTAAAGGTATGATGGGCAAAAATCCAAAAAGCTAAACCACTTGCCCCAAATTTAAGTAGCGTTAAAAAATATAATGCATCAGGCATATGTATATTATCGAAAAGTCCAACTAATGGTGTAAAGATCCCATTTAAGTAATAAGCCATAAATGCCCAATAATTTAAGCCTAACGAGCCAGACCACGTGTAGAATATATTTTGTTTCCCATGCAAGACATTATTAAAGCTTGCGTGGAAATTAGCATATTGAGTAAACGCATCACTGGCCAACAATGTCGTCTTGCTACCTGGATAAATTCCTACTAAATAATACGATATCACCATTATGATGACTGGCAGACTAAAGCTAAGCAACAGGGCCACGCCATTAGTCTTTATAAATTTTTTAATCGTTTGACTCATCTTTTTTGACTCACTCACTTTCTTTTCCTAAACATCCTCTGTTATCTCACCACACCGATTTTATTGAAGGGATAATAACGATAGGCGACTACACCTTCAATTTGTTTGCGATCGATCAATCCTAGCACTCGACTATCGTCTGAATGGTTGCGATTATCGCCTTGAACAAAATAGGCATTTTCTGGAATTTGATAGTATGGGGCTAACTCTTTTGCAACACATTCACTTACAGTGATCCGAGTCGTTCCATCTGGCAAATCTTTGGCGGCAAGATTGTGTCCATAAAGATTTGCTGGATTATTTTCGGCTTGATAGTTGATATATAAAGAGGTACCTTCGACCCAAATCACATCCCCTGGCAAACCAATTACGCGTTTTACATAGGAGTCTCCTGGTGCACTTTTAGGTTCAAACGTAATGATTTCATAGCGTTTTGGCTCTTGCCCTTTGATGACAAGTATGCGATCTTTATCATTGAATGTCGGATTCATTGAGTGGCCATCTATTTGATGTGACTTTACTTGTATTAAAAAGACAATACCTGCCAAGAAAACGAAGAGAAAAAAGAAATTTGCTACCCAACCTTGAATGTTGTGATACTTCCCAGCAGCTGTTTGTTTGCTTTTGGCTTCTAATAACAGACGTTTACTCTTCTGTTTGCTTACTGTTCTGTTTTGATTTTTTTTCTTAGAGTAACCAGCAGGACTTTTTCTCTTTGGTCTTTTTCTGATCTCTTCTGGTCGTTGCTTTTTCATCGCTTCGTTCCCTTCATTGCATTAAAAGTGAGTCATTGAGTGGATCGGAAATAAGCGAATTTTCACTACACCGACAATATCTTTTTCATCCACAAAACCAAAATAACGGCTATCTGTAGCATAGGCGCGGTTATCGCCAAGAACAAAGTATTTACCGTTAGGAACACTATTTACATTTAGTATCTCTTGCAAAGTGAAGTCAGGCATCGTCTGCTCTTGGTCTTTTAATTGATAGGTATCAGACAAAAAGCGTTCCGCGACTTCATTCCCATTAACAAACAATTGTCCATCCTTGTAAAATAACGTATCTCCTGGTAACCCAATCACCCGACGAATCATTTTTTCATCTTTTCTAGGCTCTTTAAAGTAAATCAGATTAAGTCGTTTGATCTTAGCCCACTTATTCACAAGCATTCGATCTCTATCATTCGTTGTAGGGGTCATTGAATACCCATCTACCTTGGGTATGGCAATGGTTAGAAACATTATTAGCCAAATCAAGAATGCGGAGATCACCAAAGCCATGCTAATCTCCATCAACACTTTGTTTCGTTTCCGCTTCTTTAACTGCTCTTTTTGTTTTTTAGATTGCTTCTTTTTCTTCTTATGTGCGTTGATGTTTGGTATTTCTTTGCTCGGCCGAACATGGTTAGCTTTTTGTCTTTTTTGGTGACTGGACTTTTTAACCAACGGTCTTGTCTTTTTTTGTGTAGTAGTCGTCTTTTTTTTTACTTTATCCATCGAATTTACCTCAGCTAAGAACTATTTCTTCTGCTTTAGTGCTGACTCATTGACCTTGAAGGTTTTAAAGACTTTTGCTTGGCTTTCTTTGACTTTCTCAATGTCTTTTACATACCCCTCCATCACTTGCTGGTCCGACAAGGTTTCGGTTGTTTGAACCGACAAGTTGACACCTAAGTTTTTGATCAATGCATAGTGACGGGCCAACGTTTTTTGACCTTCTTCCGTCAAGCCTGGATACGCCATTTTAGTGCCGTAGCTTGCCAAACGTGAAGCGACATCTCGGAGATTTTTAATCGACTTTTCAGAATTTTCATCATTTTGAATATTTGTTAATTGCACCATGATATCATCCGTTAAGTAATAACTTTGCACAATAGCTTCTGAATCACTTGCTTCTAAATTCGTCATTTGATAATATCTCGAATAAAACGCACCGCAGCCTGTCAGTAACATCATCAAAATACAGAAAAATCCCCAATTTCTTTGCCGGCTCTTTTGCTTGTCTAAGCTGTTACGCTCAGATAGAAACCTTTTCCGTTTTTCTTTATCTTTTGGTGGCTTTCTTCTAAATCTTTTCAGTTTTTTGTTCGTTGAAAAAGCGAGCAAAAAGGCTAACCCTGCAAAAAGAACAAAGAGAAGGGCACTGGATAGTAACGTTATAAACGACCAATCTAAAATACTCATCTTTCCATCCCCCTCTATTTATGAACGATCATTTTCTTTTTTTCGACATCGATTTATTTTTGGTTTTTTTCTGATTATTTACAGCTCGCACAACGAAGAAAATAACAAGAACAAGGACAAACACACCTGCAACGATCGCTACGATGATTTTCCAATCAATCCCATTTTCTTGGATTAGGCTGACATCTTGCTTATTGTATTTATCGGCTTCTTCATCAGTCACCGTAAATTCTTCATCCCATTCCCATTTTTTATCCCCAGCTGTCGCGACGATATGGGCTATATATTTGCCAGGTTCCATTTTTTCACCATTCATTGACACAGGAAAATCAACTCTTGAGTTTGGTGCCACACGCATACTTGCTTTTTTTGCTTCATATAAAACATTATCTGATCCTTTTTTCATCACTTGAACATCTAAGGTCAAATTCTCTAGATAGGCTGCTTTAATGTTTGAAAAATTGACAAAAATGCTGTTACGGTAGTTGCTTAACCCAGCAGAAACCTTATTTAAGTTCAATTCAGGCATTACAGCTGTTTCTGTTTCTGTTAACAACATTCCTACTAAAAAGGCATACTCATTGATAACACCTTTCTTTTCAGCACGCATTTTTTCATCTTGAGCATTTTTTAATTGAATCCCACCAGAAACTACCCCATCAAAACTCACTTTTGGCATGGTAATTTCCAAGTCTAACATTGCTGTTCCATTGCCTGGAATTTTTACAGACTTCGGTCCTTTGACTAAGTCTTCAAAAGCATATTTTAGCGATGTATCATTTTCAATCCCTGTTGGCCCATATTCAATTACACCATTACCATTTGTCTTGGCACCATTGATGGCTATATCGACTTCTATTTCCTCAGTGCTCTCATTACCAAGTTCGATCTGAACGGTTTGTTTTTGGCTAGGTGACATTTTTAAATCAAAATAACCAACTTTCTTATTTTGCTGATTTTCAGGTTGGAGCACTCGGTACGTAAATCCAGTAGGACTCGCTGTACTCGTGCCTTTTTTGGGTGATTCTTCGGCTAGCGCTTGCTGACCAGGTATTATCAGACCTACTATGTATAAAACGATTAGAGAAATCGTCACTGCTTTTTTCTTCATGTTCATTCTTTTGTCCCTTCTTTCCATGATGAAACAAGGTCACCGACTCAGTGAGTCGGTGAACCTTGCTATCATGAAGCAATCTTTTTTTGTGCTTATTCGCCTTCTGGAGTAACTGGTGTTTCCGGTACAATTGTTTCAGATAACGTCCAAGTAATAACTGCATTGTAATCACCAATACCGATTGAAGTTGTTGTTGGAATTGTTAATGATACAGAGTTTCCTGCTGTATCTAATGTGTGTCTACCAAAGTTCATTTCGATATTCCCAGCACCTGTATTGTCCGCTACATCATTTCTGATGAATTCTGCTGAAGCACCTGGTAGTGAGTTGTCTGCATTTGCAACTAATTTATTTGTTCCTGATACACCTGTTGGTTGAGCTACTGCATCAAGTGAAGTTGTATCAATATTTTTAAAGTTTAATTCTGATCCAGTAAGGTACGTACCACTTGCTGTATCTTTGAAGTTTTGAGTCAACGCTGCGGATAATGAATATTTGTGAACGTCAGTTGTACGGATGTCTCTGTATTTTACAAAGTTTTGTACGTCAAATTCTGGATAATCTGGATCTGTACTGCCTGCATTTGCTTTAAATGGAGAGGCATCATAAGTACGAGTAGTTTGTGCAGTTAATACACTGTGTGTTTCAAATTCTAGTGGTGTTACAGCCATGATTCCGAATGTTCCTGGGTTTGTTACATCAGGAATGTTGGTAATTGTTGTTTCAGAACCTGGGTCAGTAATTTCAGTGCCATCATCTGTTAAAGTAAATTTAATGTGTCCTGTTCCATCTTTCACTGAATCTACCGCTTTAGTCGTGTTTGGTACTGCAAGAGCTACTCCAATTACAGATAATAAAGCTGCTCCACATAATTTGTGTGTTAATTTCATTTGTATTTCCTCCTAATAGTGTGTGTTTGATTTATGGCAACTCGGCTAATAGCCAAGTTAACACCGTAGTGTAAGTTCCGGATTCTTTTTTCGTTGCACCAGGGATAGACAACGTAATCGCATTATTTTCCACCATTTGTTTGTTTTCAAATGCTGGATCAAGAATTGGCTTATTCTCTGTATCCACTTTTGGCGTTAGCGTACTTTCATCTCCATTTGGATTAGTTATTGATGCTCCAAATGAAATCAGCCAGCTTCCCTCTCCTGCTCCGGACTTAGCATCAGCTAAATTGTATGTTTCACCAATATGATCCATCAGAATCACATCTTTAGAAACGATTGGTGCCTTCGCTTGTGTTTGATTAGAATTAGCCCATGACTTATCCAAAGAGAGAAATGCACCTTTTAGTTGATGATTTGATTCCATATTATTAAATTGCGCTTCTTGTCTCAGCTGTAATGTCCAGCCGAGAGCCGCGCCTCGATTATCTGATACTTGTACAAAATTTCCTCTTGCGTCAGTTTCATCATGGAATAATTGGGCATTGACTGGATAAACCATATCTTTGCCAGCTATTTTATTTCGATGAAAATTCAATTGTGGTACAAAATCAAGCCGCAATGGGCCTTTCGTGCTAGGGCTTGGTCCTGGATCAACAATATTATTTGGATATTCAGGATCTCGGACCCCTTTATCGTATTCCCCAACAAACGAAATATGTCCCCCACTTTGTACACGATCATCTGCGTAAACAGTCGAGCTGTTTGCATCAATCAAGAACAGAGTCGTAAGCAGGATTCCAGCAATTATCGACGTTGTTTTCGTGATTTTCATTGCTTACTCCCTCCCGCTTGTTTTCTTTTTTTCTGCTTCCAAAGATAAACACAGGCTAAGATCACAATTAGGACGATGCCACTAATAGAGACACTCGCTTTCACAAGTTCCCCTGTAGAGGGAAATCTGCCTTTAGGCTTGGGCTCTGATAGCGGTTCATCTGAAGAGTCTGACGGTTTACTTGATTCTGTCGTGGATGACAGTGTCGCTTCGTCAAAAAACGTAATTTCCCCGTTTGTTTGAACTGCACCACCGATTGTTTCTTCCTCAGCGTGCACACAAGAGATGGGGCTAATTGAAAGTAGGAGCCAAATGACAACAGAGAATATCAAGACAGACAACTTTTTATTATTTTTCATGTTTTTTCTCCTCTAGTATCACTTGGTCTCACTCAACGTATACAGCAGTGTTGCCGTATACTCTTCCATCTTTTTAGTTTGACCTTTTTCAAGTTTAAACTTAAAGCCATTATTTTTATCTTCCCACTCTTGTTTACTGATATCATAGTCCATACCTTGAATACCTGACTGCTGTGTAATCAATGCCGCATCGCCTGCAGCTGTTAGAACATCTTCCGTTGTATCGCGTTTGTAACTTAAAGCAACTGGTAAAACAGAGTTTGTATCTGCTGTAGTAAATGGTGTTGTCAACTTCACCGTTAACGCCCATTCACGATTACCTGCTCGATTATCGCGAACTTTCAAAGGTTGAGTTTTATCATACGCTGGTTTTTCAAGAGTTAATTCATCTAAATTTGCACCTGATCTCACGCCAAAATCAATTTTAGGTGGGGCAGAGACAAAGATCAGCTTCCCATCAAAGATGTATTGTACCCGGTTATCTCCATCTATGATTTCAACTGAGGCTTCATTGAGTGGTCGAGTAACTAGTTCATACCCCTCGCTTTCCACCATTTTCAGTGCATTATAGAGGTCAGAATTTGCTGTTTCAGCAATGTCTTTCAACTTCACGAATTCGCCAACCTTTGCAGTTATGCTGATCGGTTCATGACGCTTGTTACCATCTTTATCTAAAAATTCCACAAGTAGTTCTTTTTCAAGAACCTTTTTTGGTAACACATCGATTTCAACTTGCGCTTCTGCTTTTTGATTGTGTTGATTGTTTGCTTCAAATTTATTAATGATGGTTGTATTTGCCCCACCAATAATTTTCGCCTTGTATCGGACTTTAATTTGTTTGCCTGGTGCAACGTCTAACGCATCTAACTCTTTAATTTCAAATGTATGAGGGTCTTCTGTAAATGTTGGTACAACGTGTGTCGCAACACCATCTGCACCTACTAATTCAAATGAAAACTTATCAAGTTCTAGCTCTTTTGGGTACGTATCTTTCCAGGTAACCCCTTCCCAGACACTACCACCAGTATTACTAGCTGTCAGTTCGAATGACAAGGTATCTTCCACTCGATTATTTGCATCATCAGAAGTATCATTCGTATACGTTTTAATTGCTTCTGGTTTTGCAGGTTCTGACCCAATCGGGATCTCAACAGAGGTATCATCTTTTTCATCGGCAGCATTATATGCTTTAAATCGATTGATTGTTGTGGTATTGGCACCTGAGATAATCTTCGCTTTATACTTTATCGTAACACCTGTGTTAATCGGAATATTATATGTTCCTACCTTAATTGTATGGGTTGCTTTATCATATACAGTAGGGTTAAGTTTTGTTTCTACTCCTAGAGTATCAATAAGTGTCAGTGATTCTGTATCCAGCTCTAATTCTGGCGGCAAATTGTCTTCTAAAGTGACTTGGTTCCACGAAGATAATAATCCTTTATTTAAAGCTGTAACTTCAAAATCAAGGATATCACCGACTAAATTTTTAGCTGGATTTACACCCGTTGCATTTTCATATTTTTTTGTGGTAAATGGCTTAAT
Organism: Enterococcus silesiacus; assembly: GCF_001886225.1. Taxonomy (NCBI): domain Bacteria; kingdom Bacillati; phylum Bacillota; class Bacilli; order Lactobacillales; family Enterococcaceae; genus Enterococcus; species Enterococcus silesiacus. Next base: position 119,843 of record NZ_JXLC01000001.1, read on the forward strand.
ATCTGCTGGCTCTTCAATAGACATATCTAATGCGCCCATGCCGACTTGCCCTGGCATAACTGTTAGCACTGGCCATCTTAAGGCAAACACAGGATGTTTTAAGTTATAATAGTAGCCTTGTGGCATCACTGGATCCCATGCTTCATACGCATTGTTCTTTCCCGTTATAGCCGTTGGGTAAAACGTGGTTCCAGTTCCCCACTCGCCCCACTTACTCATGTGGATAGCATTCCAATTACTTATTCTATAGAGCGTCAAGCTACTATCATATAAATCCCCAACTTTAAAATCATTTGGTCCAGGATTCGTCCCATATCCTAAAGTGGTATAAAAGTAGATACGTGCTGCTATTTTATCCGCAAGTGTTGATGTCGGTTCATCAAAGTAAAGACCAAATTGGTTATTAGAGTATAATCTGGAGCTTGTATGATTCCCACCAACGTCCATATGAGAGCCATGTGTCATTGCATAATTTGTAGTGACCCCACTATCATTATAAAAACTGACATCATAGCGAATTCGTCCTTCTTCAAAGTTATCGACATAACCATGAACTCTGACAGGCAGATATTTCATATCTGTGGACCCATTATCACCAGTACCACGTCCGTAGTAGCCATAAGAGACGATTTCATTTGCTTTCACGTATTGCTCTAAAATATAATTATCTCTTCTTTGATTACTTATCATGGAGTTTGATGTGTAACCACTTCTGGTCACTTGCCATGAACTAGACAACGCATTGTACTGTGCATCCCCGATGTCAAAGTTGCTCCCACTACTACCAACAGAGTTATTCGCATAATTGTAATCATAGCCAAAAACCTGCTGTTTACCAGTACCCGCTTCTTCTTTCACACCGATCATTACAGGACCCAAAATAGGTAATTCTTGACTTGGTCCCAAGGTTGCCAACATATTGCCGGCTACGTTGAAACTTTTCGTGTCAAGATCGTATTTAACCGGATTAGAGCCAGCCCCAACATGACCGAAAAACAGATAGTAGCGTCTGCGGCTTTTTTCAAAAGCTCCTCCTGTCAATTTGACAGGTGTATTCTTATCGACTTTTGTAAAGGTTGATAAATCAATGTTGTCGTTGCCTTGTGCATCTTTATCAAGCTTGCGCCAGTCAAAATTAGCATTTGCTACATCACTTGGTAATGCTGCTGAAACCTGATTTCCCCATAAAACCGCTCCAACTATAAAAAAGAATGATAAAAGTAAAATAATGGGTAGTTGAATTTTTCTTTTTTTCATTTTCTCCTCCTTTCTTTCATTATTCTTTATGCATTTTAAAAAAATGCAGATTTATTTCAACTTTCCTTGCATAAACTGGAATAACGCCTCAATTGAGTAGTTATTCCAGTTTTAGTTTGAAAAAGAGAAACCAAGAAATAGTCGATCAAGTGTTATTTTACTTTTCGATGTTTCCCTCCTTCCTTAATTTTTTAATCCTTTGGTCAAAGGTGTTGATTTCTATTTTTCTTAACTGATTAGCTGGTTTTTTATTACTTCAATTTCCCAGCTACTTATCATAACGTACGTTGTTACCCAAATTATCAGTTTAAAAAAAGAAATCTGCTTCTTATCAAAACGATAGCCACCGTCATTCAATTATGCTGTCTTCATACATTGAATCGCCATGACCACAGGCTATTTAGGGGATTTTTACGCAACGATCATATAACCTTTAGAACGGACAGTTTTAATATATTTAGGTTGAGTTGGGTTTTCCTCCAATTTTTTACGTAAGTGGAATATTAAGTTACTAACACGATATTGCTTATTCCCTGAATCGCTATCTTCAAACTCCTCTTTCCAAACATTTGTATAAATCTCTTCATACGTTACAGCGGTCCCAAGGTTATCAAATAAATAGGAAATTGTTTGAAACTCTAAGCGTGTCAAACTAACTTCTTTTTCTTCAACCAAGACACTCAAATTATTAGGAATCAGTTCTAAGTTACTTGTAACCTGTGCTTCTTTCTGATAGCTTATTTCTTTTTTTTGTGAATTAGGTATCTTTTTAACTCGATTCAATATATTTGAAAGTTGTAAGATGGATTCTTCTTGATCGCAGTCTTTATCAACGACACCATCTGCTCCTAATTGTAAATAAATAATTTTACTTGTCTTCGTCAGATTTTTAGAAACAATCCAGATCAACACATCAAAATCTCTTCTAAGTTCTAAAATTAATTCACACGTATTCTTTAAGCCGTGTGTTGCCGTTTCTTCAATAATTAACGCATCCATTTTAGGTGCCTCATTGATAATGTCATCGCTTGATAATGAATGTAATTGATAGGTTAGTTTATTTAATTCTTTTGAATATGTATCTCCTATTTGATTGTTTTCTGGTACGATACCTATGTTATACATACTATTTTCCTTTCTTTCTTAAAATAAATATATATATATATTTTAAATTTCAATTCAATTTAATTATATATACTATTTTGGGATTTGATTTACAAATCCTCCTGTTTTTTAGGTTATTTCTGAAATTTTTTCTTTTCCAACAGTTTTTTTTTAACATTTTTTCTTTTTTATGGTATATTTTTCACTATAAAATGAAATGATAGATTTTGAATCAAAAGGATGCAGACCACTATGAGAAATACATTTATGAAAAGAAATGACGCAAAAAAATTTGAATTATTCAAAAAAATATTACTAAGTCAAAACGGCATCAGCATTCAAACTCTTATAGCTGGTAGTAATGACTCTAAAAGTAATTTCTATCGTTATATCCAACAAATAAATCAAGATTTACTTCATGTGTTTCCAGAAACACCAATTAACATTGAACAAAAGCTGACAACTTTTTTCATCTCACTACCAGATGATTTAAATACCGCTTATGTTATTGATACGTTAGGGTTTAGTTACATTAATCTTGCTCCTGAGTATTTGATTCTTGTAGCTGCTACACAGAAAAAGCATTCTTCTTTGGAAGCTCTTGCCCAACATATTAATTTAAGCCCGTCTTATACTTACAGAAGTTTAAAACAATTAAATACTAAACTAGCGTACTTTAATCTTAAATTTGCTTTTAGCAATAGCTCAAAAAAAGATAGTAATTTATCTGGTACAGAAGAGAATATTCGCTTTTTCCTCTTCTATTCTTATTGGAATTCCTTACGAGGGATTACTTGGCCCTTTGCTAAATCTCCGGACTATTTTAGTACGTTGCCGATCCCAATCAACACAACTTTAGCCCCTTCGCAATTGGCTAGATTAGGCTATTTCCAAAATATAACGTACTGGAGAACTCTGTACCTACAAAAAAAAGTGAGTCTTGATAAAGAGCTCATGTCTTATTTAGAGATTCTAGATGCAGAAAATCCTACATTATTTACGATAGATTTAAATGGTACACTGACAGCTGACGAAATAAATAGTGAGCAAAAATTTTTTGGTTTTCTTGCTAGATTTTTTATCGCTGATATTGATACGAAGGAAATAAAGAGGAAAACTGCCCAAAGGTTTCTCGATTCTCAGCTACCTTTGACAAAAAGTTGCCAGCATTTATTAAGCTTAGTAAACTCAAATTACAATCTGGCCATGAGTCAAGAGAACTATCTTATTGCCTTTTATCTTGTAATGTCTGCTCTACTTTATATCGAATATATTGGAAATGACTATAAGCCGTTTTTAGAAACGCCAGAACGTTTATCTTTTTTAAATACAGATGAACATAACTTTACCAATATTGAAAAGGAACTAACTAAACTCGTACGCGATTTTTTTAAAAAAGACCCCTATATAAAAAAAAATGTGGCAGCAGGTTTTATCACACACATGGTTAACTTGCTCTATTATGTTATTGATCATTCTAGGAAAATAACGCCATTGGTTATTTTCTGTCAATATTCAAAAAATTTTTATACTGTTGAAGAAATAAAAAATAGCTTGTTAACTATTTTCGGCACAGCTGTTATTCAATTTACAAGTGATATTCAGCAAGCTGACATTGTGATTTCTGACGCTTATGAAGGAAGCATCCCAAATCAAAACTTCTTTTATTTCGCCGAACCATACAATTCTGAAACTTGGCATTTATTATCACGCTTTGTCCAAGCTAAGCTACATGACGCTACGTTCTCCATATGATTGTTGGTGAATCCCTTCCAAGTGTTTGACAATTTCCCGTTGTTCGAAATTTTTAAGCGTTGCCTTTTTGATTTCATTGACCGCATTATTGATATCTGCAAAATCTGAAAACGACGTAGCAAAGATGGTTTTGGTTTGTTCTGGTGTACCAGGCAAATAAACATCCGTAATCAAAATTTCTGGCTCGTCGCGAAAACTTGCTACTAGCTGAATCCTATCGCCAAAAATCAAGTCCAGCTTGTTCATAAGAATATTTTCAATAAACACTTTTGAATTTTGCACCATAACTTTTACAGGAGCATATCGATATTCATGAAGTTCATTCAATAGTGTATACACAAGCAGATAAAGTGAATTAATAAAGGCTTTTTTCTCAATATTTAATTGTTCCCACCAAACTTTATAAATCGTGGATGTTGTTAATTCGTCCACGATTTTTTCGATTTTCTTAACAATTTCTTGCTCAGCAGCATCACGATAATAGAAATTAGTTGGGTCATATACATAGTAAAATATGCTCAAATCAACATAGCAAGTTGAAAACACCAGATGCATTTTATCTATTTCTTGACGAATCCGCAAAAAATGTTTGGCAGTTGCTCCTTTAGTTCCTCTGAAAAAATCTTGAATGATTCTATCCGTTAATAAGTTACTTTGTTTGATAAAAGGAAAATTCTGCTCATTGAAATAAGATTCATAACTTTCATAGTCAAGTTCTTCTTCAACCAAATTTTCTTTATACATAAATAGTTGGATGGCACTTAATTCTTGCCAAGCTTGATCTATTGTTTTATTTTTTTTAAATTGAAAATAATCAAGTACCACTCGTTTATATTCAAACTTATCTCGCTTAGCCAGCTTTATTAAAGTCTCATTGGTAAAATAATGTTTTTGGGAAGAACGAATATTACTGATAAAAACAAGCAAGCAAATCTTTTGTTGCCGAATTCTATTTAGGTTATGCCACTTTTCAACAGAATTATAAATATATGTTTCAATTTCGTGATATTCGTGCTGACTAAAGGGCCATTCACTTGATCCATAAGAAAAAAACAAGAAATAGAAGTTTCTAATTTTTAATTCATCGCCGTAAATCTGATTATCACGCGTCAACTTCAAGTCAAAACTAGTTAAAATTACTGACAATCTTTGGCGATATCTCGAAAATGTTGGTGCGCTGATGTACTCTAACTCACAAAATTTCTTTACATCAACTTTTTCATATAAGAAAATGTTTCGAATCATTTTATAAAGAACGGATTTTTTTAAATATTCTGTAGCAATTGTCATCAAGTCTAGGTTTTCTCCCGAAATTCCTTTTATTGATTTATTTGCATAAGTGATTTCTAATTGATGGTTTGAAAAAAAAGATTCCTGCTCAAATTTTCTAATTATTTGGAGCACAGTCTTTTCAGAAATATTTGTATTCACAGAAATTTGTTTGATACTTACCAACTTTTTTTTCTGATCTATATAACTTAAAATTTTTAATTGTTTATCATAATTTTCATCTAAAAAAGCTCTCATTATTACCTCCTAAACGAAATTTTTTTTTGATTAATAACAAAACGTCCTTTTTAACAAATAATATCCCTTTTTCCTCTTTATTTATTTCTTATATTTCTTTTTTTATCGTAGAATTAGAAATGTTTTTGCAACAAAAGCTATTATGCATGATGTTACCAGTGATTTTTTATTTTTTTTTAGGAAATTAATTATCAAAAAAAAGTAAAAACAAGCCTGCACCTTTCTTTTTTCGCATCATTTACATTTCAAAAAAAACATAAAAAGAATGAAATAAAACTAATTCTTAGTTTTATTTCATTCTTTTTATGTTGGTAATTGTAACTATTTTTAACCTTGTATCTATCTAAACATAGTTTGAGCAGCTTTAGCTAATACTTTTGGATCTCGATTGTATGGAGTGACAGGAATAATTTCCTTATCAATCTCAAACAATGTATAGACGGCGATTCTTGCAGCCCGAACTGAATATTCTTCCGTGAAAACCATATCTTTTGGTATTTCAACAAATTGACTGACCATCGCAAAGTTCGTACTGCCTTCTGGAACCACTTGAGGACGGTCCGTCATTTTACGAGGTTGGAACTGCGCATCAATGTAAGGCATATATGCTGGAATCACATTCACAACATCTTTAATGATTTCATCCCAATCCGCTTGCCAGCCCATTTGGCAAATCCATTCGTACAAAATTTCTTCCCCTGTACAATCACGCATTGGTTTTTTCACGTAATCGCCAACTTTATCGGTATAAATACCGTAACCCCAGAAAATCGTTGTATCAGGATCTTGATTTTTAAAATGCGGTTGTGCTGCCACTACCGTACTCATTAGCCAGCTTGAATCTTTTAAGGTCATCAAAGCACCTGATCCAGGAATATTTCCAGAGAACTCTTCGATTCGTTTTAATAATTTATCGCCACGGCACGTTACAGTAAAGCTTTCCCAGTTGGTTTGCGCTTCATTGCCAAAGAATGGTTCAGGATTGCCTAATCCTGCTTTTTTCTTGGCAATATTACGCCATAGACGAGCAGAGCGTGATTCTTCTGTGACACCTGGTGCAGGAGTGCTCCAATTGCCTTCTGTAGAACTGTCCGTCATCGTGCCATTGGTCATGATGACGATGTCCTCTTCGTTTAGCTCAATGGTTTCCCCATTTCCGAGTTTTAACGCAGTGACCGTAATTTCAGAACCTGATTTAAATTCTAGATCTACTACGTCTTCATTTAAGGTGAAGTCAACACCATGTTTTTCTAAAAAAGCTTTCAACGGTAAAATCACGCTATCGTATTGGTTTAATGGTGTGCGAGTGACCCCTTCTAATGTATCGATACGAGAAAATTCCAAAATCATCCGATTCATATAACGGCGTAACTCAAAAGCACTACTCCATTTTTGGAAAGCAAATGTTGTTTGCCACATATACCAGAAATTCGTTTCAAAGAAATGAGGACCGAACCATTCTTCGATCGTCACACCATCTAAGCTTTCTTCTGAGGCAGCTAATAATTTTGTCATCGCTAAGCGGTCCTCATTATCGAAGCCCATTGTATGAGCATCAAGGATTTCTTGTTTTTTTGTCACTAAACGTGCCTGTGCATGAGTAGGATGTAAGTGATCAAAATTCAAGATTTCTTCTGTCACACTGTGATCTGGCCATTCTAATGATGGAATACTACTAAATAATTCCCAGAAGTTTTCATAGGTTTCTTCATTTAGCATCCGGCCGCCACGAGCAACGAAGCCTTTTTCATTTGTACCAATTCCGTCATTGCTTCCGCCAAGAATTTTCATACCTTCGATCACATGGATGTTTTTTCCACTAAAATTCGCATCTCGAATCAAGTAGGCTGCGGCTGCCATTGTGGCAATCCCACCGCCGATTAGGTAAACTTGTTTGTCTCCGTAATAACGGCTATTGATTTCTTCTTCGATTTCGGCAACTTTTTCTACTTTCTTTTCAGCGGATACTTTTTTAGCAAGATAAGCGGCACCTAATGCACCTGCTGCGGCTAATCCAATATGTCTTTTTTTCATGAAAATCCCCCCGATTCAATTTATGAACCTAGCGTACAATGATTCCATGCAAATGTCTTGTGATAGCCTTTCCATTCCGTCTTCTTTTTAGACACTATGGACAATTTGTCATAATAGTTCGTTTTCTTGGGCATAGAGACGATAAGAGAAAAACTCAGTGTCTTTGGCTAATCGGAATAACTGTGTGGCGATTTCTAGTGGTGATTCTTTATAGCCACCGAGAATCCAATCAATCAAGACACCGCTACAACCATATGAAAAAAAACGAGCGTAAAATACTTTGTCTTCTGGAAGCAGCTGATTTTCTTTATCCATTTGATCAAATAAATTGATAAATAGTTTATTGGTGATCGCTGAAAAACAGTTTCTTAAAATATCTGAATCTGAACTGACTGTATTGTAGTAGAAATCACTTTTAGACTGGATCGCTTTTAGCATTTTTAACGCTTGTTCTTCCCAATTATCAATACTAACATCTGGTGAGTCTAGATAAATCAATGCATCGTGTGTGTAAATCCAGCGCAAAAGATCTTGTTTGTCGGTAAAGTGATAATAGAATGTTTGGCGATTAAGGCCAACTTCTTTGGTGATGTCTTGAACACTGATTTTACTGAATAACTTTTTGTCGCACAGTTCGATCAATGCAGCTGAGATGGCTTTTTTAGTTATTTGTGATTCACTCATGTTTTTTTCCTCGCTTTTTTTAGATAGGTTCATCATACCAAAAAATGAGAAGAAAATATAAGGTTTTGAAGTTTTTTTAGGGATTGTTAAAGGTTGGAAATCTTGGAGAAAGAATCTTGCTTAAAACGATTTATTGTTTTCTAACGTATCAGTTAAAAAATGATAAAAAAAGTGATTGAGAGATAACTCTTCGAGTCATCTCTCAATCACATAAAATTTGCATAAATGCTAGGAGCAAAAGTAGTTTATTTCTAGGAGCTGGACGCTTGTGTTCCAATCTTTTTGAACTAACCCACTACAGCGTTCTCTTACAATTTACTTTCAGTCACAGGATCTTTCACTAAATTAGCACCCCATAAACCTGCTAAAGAGGTAATGATCATACCAAGAATCATAGCAATAAATCCCCAGATAGAAGCTTTAGATACGGTATTTGAAGCATCTTCTGCTGCTTGTCTAGCTTCTTTAATATTTTTATCCAAGTCTTCTTTTGCATCTTCAAGACTTGTTTTTGCTTTTTCGATTTGTGTTTGTGTTTCTTTTGAAGCTTTTTGTAATTCATTATAGATATTATCTGTTGCTTGTTGTGCTTCTTCTTGTGATAAATCAGTATTTTTTGCTACTGCATTGGCAATTGCTGGACGATCGATTGAATCACCGATTTTTTTTGCTTTTGCTTCTAAGGAATCTGCAGTATCTTTGAATATTTTATCTGAGTTATCAGGATTTTTAACGATTTCTTTTCCAGCATTCGTAATTTCATCCGTCGCTTCTTTCATTTGATCTGTTAAATAGTCAGGTTGTAATTCTTTCACATCAGTGTCAGATAACACTTTTTTGACTTGTCCTTGAAGCTCTGTAGTGTCTACTGATCGAACTCCGTCGGTGACTTTATCAAACCCTTTGTTGATCGCATCAGATGTACCAGATGCTACTGTTTCCACAGTGCTGCCAGTCGCTGAAGCGATATTCCCAAATAACGAACCGATCGCTGAAAATGCGCCGATTGCTGTATAAGAAAGGATAGCCAACAATACCAAGACACTGGTTGCCCAAGTTAGAAAACCATGAACTAAGCCCACTCTGCGTGCTGCTACTCCTGCAATAAATCCACTACAAAATAATGAAAGAACAAATGTTACCACTGTCCAAATAATAAGTCCCATTCCCACACCGTCCAACGGATTATCCGATGTTGGTTTAACGATCCCAAAACCAATAGCCGAACCAATTAAACTCAAGGTAAAGAAAATCGCAAAGAAGGAAACCAATCCCGCTATAATTGCCCCCCAAGAGATATTTACCCCTGCTTCATCCTGCGTTGTTAGGTACGATACAAAACCTTTTTTCTCGTATTCTTTTCCATAATTCTCATCCTTTCGTCTATTATTTTCACTAATTGGTACACTATCAACTATAAGAGCATAGAATATTTTGCGCAAATGATACGATTTTTTTTCTAATCAAATACTCACTTCTTCTAGAAAAGGGTTATGATTTGCACGCACAGAAAAAAAATGTTAGAGCTATACCAATATAATGGTATAGCTCTAACAAGGCATTTAAAATATCAGAAAAAGATGTTATCGATTACTGTTTTAGTGCGCTAAAGTAGAAAGCATCACACCAATAAAAATCAGCCAGTCAAATGCGATATGAATGATCGTACCAGCCCAGATTGAATTTGTTTTTAACGTTGCCCACGTAAATGGGATTCTCGTCAAACCGATCACGACCAAGCACTGGAACCAATTCCAATCGTAAGTCGATAAGTGTAATGAACCAAACATAAGACTGGTTAAAATAACGGAACCAATGATTGCTGTTTTTCGTTCAATTTTATAACGTAACGCTACATGAACCAATAAAATCAACGGAATTGTCGTAATGATTTCTTCTCCGGCAAGCATAAATAGTGTTTTTCCTAGCAATGTCAGCGCCGGTACTAATCCATGACTGAATTGACTTACGATTGGGTTATCAGCAGTTGGTTGACCAATAATCCCTGCTAAAAATTTCGCTAAAAGAGCGGTTACCCAACTTAAAACATAAGCAATCAGGATAATTTTGACTGAGCCTTTTTTCAGCGGAGAATACAGTTTTTTTATGCCTTCCACACCATACATCAAGTACATGCCGATTAATCCTGCAACTAAAATAATACAAAAATTCAATATAAATGCTGTATGCAACAAGGAGTAAAACGCACCGCCTAATAATACTAACGAAACAATTGCTGGAACTAGTTTTACTTTTCTATCAAATAATTCTTGCATCTTCTCCACGCCCTTAGGTTTATTTTCTTTTAGTATAGTTTCTATCTTTACAGTAAACAAATGATTCGCCTATTTCAATAGCAATTCATCTCCGCTGTTTAGATAATAACTGTTTTTTCTATCTTTGGTCATTTTAGTCTGCTATATAAGACCTAATAAGTGTAACCTTTTGAATCAGACAAAAAAACACGCTAAACTAGTTCTAGGAGGTAGTGAACAGATGAAAAATTATGGGCTCACTGTCAGAAAAATCCGTTTAAATAAAGGCTACAGTCAAAAAGAAGTTTATGCCGAAATCATTACAAAATCTTATGCCATTGAATTTGAACAAGGAAAGCACGATATCTCCCTTTTTTTATTTATGCAGATTTTGGATCGTTTAATGGTAGATATCGATGAATTTTTTTATATTCATAATGAGTATCGTTTAGAGGAAGAAAGTGATTATATCAACAACTTTTCCCAGGCCGCCAACCGCCATGATATTAAAACACTAGAAAACATGTACCAAACATTGCTCCAGACTGCTTCTACGCCACTGACCTTTGTTCGTCAGGCAGAACTACGTTTAAGAATTCAGTCCTTCAGCTATTTTGAAACCTACAAAAATTTTGAACATTGGCAAGGGAATGCAGAAGATATCCAGATCATCAGCCACTACTTGATGAATGTGCAAAGTTGGACGCTGCAGGAAATTATCTTGTTTAGTAACAATGCTGATATGTTTCACCAAGAACAACAGATTTTCTTTTTTAAGCAATTATTAAAATCCTTGCCTAACTACCAAGCATATGACCGAGCAATTCCAGTTTATGCTTCTTTACTGGCAAATATCTTGCCAACCTTATTCCGTAAGCAAGAGTGGGCTGTAATTTCACAAGCGTTAGATTGGTTGGAGCAACTAAGTAAAGAATATACAAACAGTTTTTTTCGAATCGTTTTTATCTATTACAGTGGATTATTAGCTATCTGTCAAGGAAACAATATCGCTGGCGAAAAAAAAGTTCGTTGGGCATTGAATACATTAAAAGTAGTCGGCCAAGCAGAGATTGCCGCAGAGTTTGAAGCTTTTTTTGCAACGATCAATGGTTCAGAACATGGTTAAACGCCAAGAAATTATTTCTGCTCTCATCATTTAAGCTAAAAAATTACTCACCCCACTTGTTATCTGTGGGGTGAGTAGTTTAATTCTATTATTCTTGATAATACGATTCATAACCAAAATGTTCATACGCTAGAGCGGTTGCGATCCGGCCTCTTGGCGTTCGCTTGATAAAGCCTTTTTGAATCAAATAAGGTTCATACATATCTTCCACTGTCTCTGTCTCTTCACTGATATTCACAGCTAACGTGCTTAAACCAACTGGGCCGCCACCATATAATTCGATCATTGTCTTTAATAGTTTTTGATCGACATAATCTAAGCCTTGATGATCAACTTGTAGCAATGTCAACGCTTGATCAGCAATGCCTCGATCAATTGTCCCATTTGACTGGACTTGGGCAAAATCACGGACACGCTTTAATAAACGGTTGGCAATCCTTGGTGTGCCACGAGAACGACGGGCAATTTCAAATGCGCCTTCTTCTACGATTTCTGTTTGAAAAATATCCGCTGAGCGCAGAACGATTTCTTTTAGATCTTGTGTTTCGTAATATTCCATATGAGAAATGATTCCAAAACGATCTCGAAGCGGTGCTGACAGCATTCCTGCTCGAGTTGTTGCACCGATCAAGGTAAATGGTGGTAAAGGGAAATGAACGGGATGAGCAGTCGTCCCTTGTCCTACCATGATATCGACGTAAAAGTCTTCCATTGCAGAATAGAGCATTTCTTCTACAACACGAGGTAAACGATGGATTTCATCGATAAATAACACATCGCCTGGTTCAAGCTCATTTAAAATTGCTACCAGATCACCCGCACGTTCGATGGCTGGACCACTAGTCGTTCGAATATTAACCTGCATTTCATTAGCAATCACCATGGCCATTGTCGTTTTTCCTAATCCTGGCGGTCCATATAACAAGGTATGATCCAACGCTTCTTCCCGATTGCGGGCAGCTTCGATGTAGATTGTAAGCTCCTGTTTGACTTTATCTTGGCCAATATATTGTTCGAGAAATTGGGGACGTAGTGACTTTTCCAGCGACGCCTCCCCTTCACTTGTTTCAGCGGAAAGTAGTCTTTCATCTTCTGTCATAGCCATTCCTCCTTAGCGTTTCATCATGAATTTCAATGCATTACGTAAATATTCGTCTGTTGGCTGCTTGCCTAGCTCTTCTAATTTTGGTGTGATTCGTTTGATCTCTTTTTCACTGTAACCTAAAGCACTTAACGCCTCTAATGCTTCTGTTAACGATTGATTGGCTGATGACGTCGGCGCTTTGGCCATTGCTTCAACGGCTGCTTCTGAGGTCTCCAACTCCCCTAGTTTTCCTTTAAGGTCTAAAACCATTTGCTGTGCTGTTTTTTTACCTACACCAGGAAATTTCGTTAAGTACGCTGCATCTTCACTTTCGATGGCATTGATCAAACCACCATGATCATCAGAAGCCATGATTGCAAGACCGCTCTTTGGTCCGATCCCTGAAACACTGATCAGTTTTAAAAATAATTGCTTTTCATCTAAATCACCAAACCCATATAACAAATGAGCGTCTTCACGGATCACTTGATGGATATAAATTTTGATTTGCTGATCGGTTTTTCCAGAATAACGGTAGGGATTGCCTACAGAAATTTGAAACCCGATGCCATTTGTTTCTACTACAATATAATAAGGACTGATAAATGTCACTTTACCAATAATATACTCGTACATATTTTCACCTTTCTCACTACCCTTTACGTTTTACACGCACATACGTTTCTATTTTAGCACATATTCAGAAAAATCAGTAGCTTGAAAAAACGATTATCGGTAAATACCATCCCCGAACACGCTTGGCTAAACGAAATACTTATCTGGTATTTCTTGCAGTTTAGCTTAAACAAAAAACACCGACCTATTTTGGCTTCTGTCATTTTTATCACAACAGAAATCAAGTATAGGTCGATGCCTCTTTCATTCACTTCATCAACTTAGCACTTTTTAATTTGATTGATCTTCTTATTCAGAAATATACGTCCATTTATAATCATATCTCGCGCCTGCTCCGTGAGCAATTACGCCTTTAACTTTTTGGTTCCGCATATGCGCTTCTGCTTTTTGATAGACTGGGGCAACACCCATCTCATCGATCAATAGTTTTTCAGCAGCTATCATATCAGCCCAGCGCTTTTCTGGATCTGAAGCATCTTTGTTACCAGAATCTTCGACTAACTGATTGTATTTTTCATTTGAGAAACATCCTCTGTTATAAGGGCCTCCTGTTACAAACAAATCAGTAAAGCTGCTTGGATCTGCATAATCAGCACCCCAACCGCCCATGAGCACTTCGAAATCACCATTTTTACCACGATCTAAACGAACAGCAAAGGGAACATTGGTTACAGTCACGTCAACACCTTCTAAGGTCTCTTTGACTGCGCCTTGGATATATTCCAAGATTTTTTTCGTAGAATCCGTATCATCGCCTAGAATATCAAATTTAAATGTGTCGATTCCTAGTTCTTTTTTTGCTGCTGCCCAATATTTTTGGGCCTTTTCCTTATCATAGTTCAATAAGTCTTTATTTTCATCTGCAAAGTCCTTGTTAGCAGATGGCGAATAAGACATCCCTTCTGGTACTAGCCCTGTAGAAGCAACCGAGCCATCGTCTAAGATCCGTTCAACGACTGCCTTACGATCTATGGAATAAGAAATAGCTTTTCTTAGATTAGCATTATGATAAGGTGATTTTTCATCTCTTTGATTAAATTCTAGATAAGATGTACGTGCGTCTTTTTCGATCACAAGCTCTGGATCATCCGCCATTTGTTTGGCTAATTCTCCACTTAAAATGACATCGTCAGCTTGTCCATTCTGGAACAGATTCAAAGCAGTCGGTGCTTCTTTCACTACGTTTACCTCAATCTTATCCAATTGAACAGTCTCTTTATCCCAGTACTGATCATTTTTTGTATAAGACCAGTCAGTATCTGTTCCCGCTCCGTCAAAATCAGTCAAGGTAAATGGTCCGTTGTAGACAGAATCCTCACTAGTTGCTGCGTAGGCGTCACCTTTTTCAGCAGCTATCTTTTTATTTTGTGGGAAAAATGATGGAAATGCCAGTAAGTAATCAAAGTAAGGCGTTTCTTTCTCTAATGTTACTTCTAGTTCATGATCATTGATTGCTTTGATCCCTAATTCATCCAGTCCTTTTTTACCGTCAGATACCTCTGCTCCATTTTTTACCAATTCAAACATATAAGCGTACTCAGCCGCTGTTTTGGGATCGGCCGTCCGTTGCCAACCATATACATAGTCCGCTGCTACGACTGGATCGCCATTCGACCATTTTGCCTCTTCTCGTAACTTAAATGTATAGGTCAAACCATCATCGCTTTTCTTCGCCATCTCAGCCGCTCCTGCAGCATGTGGTTTGCTTTTCTCATCTAGTCGGTATAATCCTTCGTAGATATTATTAAATGCGGAAAAGCTTATCGTATTCGTTCCTAAAGATAGATCGGCTGTGGGCATTTCTTGTTGGACAACGAGTTTAAAAAGCTGCTCCCCATGCGCTTTCTTCTCATCTTTGCTACTATCCGTAGAGCTTGTTGTACCACCTCCGCAAGCTGCCAATACTAATGTAGACAATAGTAGGACACTAACTGATTTCATTCCATTCAACTTTTTCATAATTTTCTCCTCAACAAACAATTATTTTCTTTTTTATTTCAATTTTCTGAACATTCTTATAATAATAAAATTTAGAACAAATAGCAATCTTTTTCTATGATAGCAAAATAAGGATGGGACATAACTCTACGAGTTACATTCCATCCTTAAAAAAATCTGAACAAACAGTGGTAAAAACAGCTATTACGCTCTGCTTTGATCCCAATCTTTTGCCACATTTAAACAGTCTTAGTCATTATTTAAATAAGGTACTATATTCCCCATAGCCTGCTTTTTCAAGCTCTTGAACTGGAATAAAATGCAAGGCTGCTGCATTAATACAATAACGTAATCCGCCTTGATCTTGTGGTCCGTCTGTAAAAACATGTCCTAAATGAGAATCTGCTTCCTTACTACGAACTTCAACACGTTGCATTCCTAAAGAAAAATCTGTTTTTTCTTCGATGTCTTGTTTTTCGATTGGCTTAGTAAACGAAGGCCAGCCGCACCCTGCATCATATTTGTCTGTTGAGCTAAAGAGTGGCTCACCGCTGACGATATCCACATAAATACCTTCTTGATAAAAATCATCATACTTACCTGAAAAAGGTCGTTCCGTTGCATTTTCCTGCGTTACAGCGTACTCGATATCCGATAATTTTTCTTTCAACTCTTTTTTTGATGGTTTTTCCATGACAACTCACACCCTCGCTTTTTAGTTAGCCTTATCATAGCACTCTTGAGAAAAAAACACTCATTTTCTGTTTAGAAAATAAGTGCTGCAGGTTCAATCAATTCCAAGGAATATCTAAATCGATATTTTGCGCAAAATCAATACTCTCTTGACGTTTTGCTTGTCTAACTTTTTTTCTGGCTTCATAGCCTTGGCAAATAAATTGCTCTTCTTTCGTCTCAGGTTCGATCGTTTCAGGTAAACTAGCTCCTTTAGGTACAACAAAGGTCATAAAGCAAGTTCCCGCTAAATAACGCTCACCTGAAAGCAGATCTTCTCCGATCACTTTTGCAAAAATCTCCATTGAACGAGTGCCAACACCAGAGACATATGCATCGATACACACAGAATGGCTGGCTTTTAAAGGCGCCAGAAAATCTAAATGATCAACAGACGCCGTCACGATTGCAGCTCTTGAGATTCGAACAGCAGCAATGCCGGCTGTCTCATCCAGCCATGCCATCAGCTGTCCGCCAAATAATGTTTTATGAAAATTTAAATGCGGATACGTGATTATATGCGTTTGGATTGCTCTTGTTTGCGAACATTTCATCCGTTGTTTCCTTCTCTCTTTAGTTTATGACTACTCAAACGCTGGCAACATACGGTATAACGTTGCGATCGGTAGTCCCATGATTGAATAATAGTCCCCTTGAATAGTTTTCACCAATAAAGCTCCTTGTTCTTGAATACCGTAGGCCCCAGCCTTATCCTGATACTCTTTTGTGTCTAAATAACGATTGATCTCTTCATCGGTCAAATCGTAAAACTCGACTGTTGCAGGAACAGTCGCGGAAGATTCTTGATCATCTTTCAACAACACAACACTCGTATATACTTTATGTGTCCTGCCGCTTAACTTTCGCAACATGCGAAAAGCATCGTCTCTGGAAGTTGGTTTTCCCAATATTTCATTATCGATCGTCACGATCGTATCTGAGCCTATGACTAGATCATTAGGGTACTGTTTTGCAACATGCATCGCCTTTTGTGCTGCCATAGTCAAGACGTAATCCATTGGAGTAAAATAATTTTTGACTTCTTCATTGATATCAGCTGGAACGACGTCAAAATCAGCGATGATGCGACTCAGTAGCTCACGTCTGCGCGGCGATTGAGAGGCTAAGATAACTTTCATTCGTATATAACCTTCTTCCTCATACTTTTTAATGTGGATCTTGTATACGTTTAAACATTTTTTCCATATCTGAATTGGTAAAATGAATCAAAACAGGACGGCCATGAGGACAATTAAACGGATTCTCACAGGTTTCAAGATCCTTCAGTAGCACTCGAGCCTGTTGTTCATTTAAATAATGATTGGCTTTTATCGACCGTTTACAGCTCATCATGATCGCTGTAGCCTCACGAAATTTTTTGACACTGACAGAGCCTGTGGTCAAAAACATATCGATCATTTCACGGATGATCGTTTCTTCTTCACCTGCTGGATACCAGGTTGGATGAGCGCGAACGATAAAACTATTTTGCCCAAAGTCTTCTAAATGAATGCCCACTTCTGCTAATGTTTCTTTTTGTTCTTTGATTTTTAAGGCATCACTGTTTGGATAATCGATCACGATTGGGACTAATAATTCTTGTAGATCATTGGTCACTTCACCGATTTTTTCTCTGAAATATTCGTATTTGATGCGCTCTTGAGCAGCATGTTGATCGATAATATATAGACCATCTTTGCTTTGCGCAAAGAGATAGGTGCCGTGCATTTGACCAAAATATTCTAACTCGGGAAAACGTTCTTTCGGACGCTCATCGACTAGTTTATTCAACATCTTATTCAAATCATTTTGAGCGCCTTTCGCTGAAAAATCAACTTCTGGATGATGGCTCAGTTCTTCTTGATACACGTGTTCATCAACAGTTGTCTGTTCTTCAGTTTGAGGGGTTTCTGCTAATTTTGTTGATTCAGCAAACTCACCTAACTGACGGTTATCAGAAATTGACTCTGCCTCAACTTCTGTTGGCGCGCTGAATGCGTAGGCCATCAAGGCTTCTTTTTCAAGTTCTTCTTTTGTTTGTGGTTCAGTTTCTGCAAACTTACTAGCAGGCTGTTGCGTTGGAAATTCTGGTGTCGATTCTTTGACAAAAAAATTCCCGCTACTAGCATCATAGCCTAGACTGCTAGGCTTTCGAATGGGGCGAGCGGTTTCCTCTTGTTCTGTCAAAGGAATTTCCATTTGTTCAACTTTAGGCTGTTGCTCGATTTTCTTTTTAAAACGAAGATTGTCTGCGGCATTTGGGATCAATTGCTCGTGGCTTAATACTTCACGAATTGCTACACTGATCAGAGCCATCAAGTCTTTCTCTTTACTCAAACGAACTTCTTGTTTGGTCGGATGCACATTGACATCCACTAATAAAGGATCCATCTCGATCTCTAACACGGCAAGCGGAAAACGTCCCACCATCAATTTAGAGCCGTAACCATCCACGATTGCTTTGTTTAACGCAAAGTTTTTGATATAGCGGCCATTGATGATTGTCGACAAATAATTTCGGCTAGCTCTTGTTACTTCTGGCAACGAAACATAACCAGTCAGCTTAAAGTCTAGATCTTCTGCTTCGATCTTCAGCATTTTTTTTGCCGTGCCAATACCATAAATTCCAGCAATCGTTTGTTTTAAATCACCGTTACCAGTTGTATTCATCATTTTATTGCCATCATGAACTAAGCGGAAAGCTATTTTAGGATGGCTTAACGCCAAGCGATTGACGATATCCCCTACATTGGCGAGTTCCGTTTGGATCGTTTTGACATATTTTAAGCGAGCAGGCGTATTAAAAAATAGATTTGAAACAGTGATTTTTGTGCCTTTTCTTAAAGCCGCTGGGCGGTGTTCTTCGATCTTTCCGCCTTTCATCTGCACATAACTACCTTCTTCCTCTTCAGAAACCGCTGTTTCCACAATGATTTCTGAGACAGAGGCGATACTGGGTAGAGCTTCTCCCCGGAATCCTAAACTACGGATACGGAATAAATCATCTCTTGTATGGATTTTACTTGTTGCATGACGTTTAAACGCACTCAAGATATCCTCTTTTGCGATTCCTTCGCCATTATCAATGACTTGGATTGTTTTAAGTCCTGCTTCTTCAATAAAAATATCGATTTGAGTACTGCCAGCATCGATCGCATTTTCAACAAGTTCTTTGACAACTGATGCAGGACGTTCTACTACTTCACCAGCAGCAATCTGATTGGCAAGTTGTTCGGATAATTCTTGTATTTTTCCCATCTAGACGATCCTTTCCTGGCTCAGTTTTTTTCTTTACGTTTAAATTCTTTTTTGTAATTCGTGTAGTTTATTTAACGCATCCATCGGCGTCATTTCTAACAAGTTTATTTTCTTTAAGGTATCGATCACACCTAATTCATCTGTTGATACTTCTTTAAATAGCGAAAGTTGCTCTGTATCTTCTTTAATTTCATCTTGGTATTCAATCGTTTTAAGGGGTTGTTCCTCGGACTCTAATGCTGAAAGGATCGTTGCCGCTCTTTCTAATAAAGCACTTGGCAATCCAGCGATTTTAGCGACATGAATCCCATAACTTTTATCTGCTGGTCCATCCATCATTTTATGCAAAAATACGACTTCGCCATTTTTCTCTACGGCGCCGACATGAATATTTTTTAAGCCAGTTAAACTCTCATCTAACACCGTTAATTCGTGATAATGGGTAGAGAACAGTGTTTTCGCTTTGACTTCTCGATGAATATACTCAATGATTGCTTGTGCTAGTGCCATCCCATCATAGGTTGCCGTTCCCCGACCAAGTTCATCGAATAAAATCAAGCTATTTGGTGTAGCGTGACGCAATGCTTGATTGGCTTCCATCATTTCCACCATAAAGGTACTTTGGCCAGCGATCAAATCGTCTGATGCTCCGATTCTTGTGAAAATTTGGTCGAAAATCGGTAGCTCCGCCGATTCAGCTGGAACAAAACAACCGATTTGAGCCATCACGACTGTTAGCGCTAATTGGCGCATGTAGGTACTTTTACCAGACATATTTGGTCCAGTGATTAACAAGATGATGTTGTCTTTATTCATATGAACACTGTTAGGAATATATTCTTGATGTCCCAACACTTTTTCTACAACTGGATGGCGGCCTTCAACAATATGCAGCTCTTTGCTGTTGCTTTTTAGGATCGGGCGAACATATTGGTATCTTTCACTCACTGTAGCAAAAGCTTGTAGGACATCTACTGCGCTGATCGTTTTTGCTAGCTTTTGCAGACGTTCGATATTCGCTTTGACTTGTTCACGAACTTCTAGGAATAATTGGTATTCTAGATCAACAGATTTTTCTTCTGCTTCTAAAATCAAGGTTTCCATTTCTTTTAATTCAGGTGTGATAAAACGTTCCGCATTCGCTAAGGTTTGCTTGCGTTCGTATTTGCCTTCTTCTAGGTTGGCTAAGTTAGATTTTGTGACTTCAATGTAATAACCAAATACTCGATTAAATCCAACTTTTAAGGTCTTGATGCCTGTCTCCTGGCGTTCTTTAGCTTCTAGCTCAGCTAACCATTGTTTACCGTGACGCATGGCATCGCGGTATTCATCTAGTTTTTCATTGTAATTATCTTTAATGATATTTCCTTCTGTGATTGCAAGCGGCGCTTCTTCGTTGATAGCTGTATTGATTAGTTCAACGATATCTTCCGCTGGATTTAAATCTAATAATAAATCATTCCACTCGCCTTGGTTGATACCAACGATCAATTCACGAACCAATGGTACTTGTTCTAATGAAGTTTTCAGTTGAATCAAGTCACGGCCATTTACATTACCAAAAGCGACCCGGCCAGCTAAACGCTCTAAATCATAGACTTTTGTTAAAGTCGATTGTAAGTCAACACGTTCAAAATAGGCATTCAGTAATGATTGAACCATTTCTTGTCGTGTTTGGATTTGTTTTTCCTGGATCAATGGGCGATCTAGCCATTGTTTTAGTAAACGGCCGCCCATTGCCGTTTTTGTTTCGTCTAGCAACCATAATAAGGTACCTTTTTTCAGTCCAGTTCGAATCGATTGGGTCAATTCTAAGTTGAATTTAGAATAGTGATCCATTTTTAAGAAATGGTCTGGTTGATATTCTACTGCTTTTTGAATATGTGACAAGCCACGTTTTTGGGTCACAGTTAAGTAGGTCAATAATTTTCCCGTAACTTCAACTTCTAAAGGCTGGGTCAATTCACTTGTTATAAAGCTGAACTCAGCATTTTCTTCTGCTTGTTTTTGCTCAGAGAAAATAATATTCAGACGATCTTTCAAGGTCTGCTGCAATGTGTCTGATAAAGGACTGCCTAAAACAATTTCTTTGGTTTGTAGCGCTGATGCTTCATTGATTACAGCATCTTCATCATTTAACACAGCTGTTTTTAGTTCTCCAGTACTTAAATCGACATATGCTAAACCGAATAGACCATTCTCTTCCACGATAGCGGTAAGATAGTTGTTGTCTTTGGCATCTAGTCCTTTGCTGGTCATGACCGTTCCTGGCGTAATCAGCTGAACCACTTCGCGCTTGACCATACCTTTAGTGGTTTTAGGATCTTCTACTTGTTCGCAGATCGCTACTTTATAGCCTTTTTCAATCAAGGTATCAATATAACCTTGGGCTGCGTGATGTGGAATGCCACACATCGGAATCGGATCATCTGCATTGCGGTTGCGGCTAGTCAATGTCAATTCCAAAAGCTGAGAAGCATTGACCGCGTCTTCATAAAACATTTCATAAAAGTCGCCTAAGCGATAAAAAAGAAACGCATCTTGGTATTGATCTTTGATCGCTAAGTATTGTTCCATCATTGGCGTGTTTTTTGTTTTTTGCGGCATTGCTACACTTCCTTCTCTAATTCTTCATTGATTCTGTATTGGATCATGTCGGTGACGTGTTGTAAGAGATCATTTGCTTCCATCAATTGCTCTCTATATGCTACGACTAAAGGATGCTCATCAAATTCTTTTGTTAGGGCATCAGCTTGTTTGATCGCTGTTTTTTCAGCTTCTGGTTTATCGTAGTGAGCAAATTGGACTGCATCTTTTTGCGCGGCTTTGATTTGTTCTACCAGCGCAGTCAGTTTTTCGTTATTTTGGACTTTTTCTTCTAGTTCTTTATACCGTTTAATCAATTCATCCTCACCAAGTAAGGCTAATAATTTCATTAATTCTTCGTTGATTCTTTTATCTGTAATGGATAACTCCATGATTTCACACCTTTATTCTGGGTAAGATTTTGTTGTAAGACAAGTCTACTTATTTTAACATAATTCCAGCAAAATCAACAGTTTACGGAAAATAAAACAACAAGTTTGCATGTTTTTGAGCCCACTTAAAGACAGACCTACAAAGTAGTAAACTAAGGAAGCCAGACAAAGACGTATACGCGCGCTTCTGCTAATCATTCACTGGTAGCTATGAATGCAACCGGTCAATCAGTTGCTGTTTATTGTATACCAAAATTGTACAATTATAAACCGTAAAAAAAGGCATGAAACAAAAGTAACAATCACTTTTGTTTCATACCTTAAATACGAATTAACGATCACTCAGGAATAGATCCTTGCAGCTCACTTATTTTTTGTTCCTTCAATCCTTTTTCAATGCTGCTACTTGCTCCTCTAGTGCTTTGATTTTTTGTTGTCTTTTTCTGTATACAATATATAAAAGGATGAGCAACAAAAGAATCACGATTAAAATGATATAGAGCAGGTAATTATGTTTATCATGATGAATATAGGCTTGCTCGTTTAACTTTTTAGCCTCTGTTCCTTTAATTTCAAAACCTTCTTCAAAATCCCAGATTTTTCCTTTTGATTCTGCATGAACAGCTAAACGATATTTTCCCGGTTTAAATTCTGTTTCCTGCAAGCTTACTGGATAGTTGAATATGGAATTTGGCGCCATTTGCAGGTCACTCTTTTT
Source organism: Enterococcus silesiacus (assembly GCF_001886225.1). NCBI lineage: Bacteria > Bacillati > Bacillota > Bacilli > Lactobacillales > Enterococcaceae > Enterococcus > Enterococcus silesiacus. The sequence continues at coordinate 142,929 of NZ_JXLC01000001.1, forward strand.
CGTTTCATAAAGTATTTTGTCAGTACTTTCCTTTCGGATTTTGACCGTGACATTTAGACGATTCAAATAGGCAGCTTTTGGATTGGCTAACTGAGCAAAAACAGTATTTCTATTGTTGATTTGACCTAAATTTACCTTGGCTAATTGTAAATCAGGCGAAACCTCTTTGTTCCCGTGTAAAACTAATGCGATCACATAACCAAATTGATTGTTTATAGCCACATCTGCATTTGTTGCTTGCGATTTTGCTTTATTTTCACTTGTGAAAATAATACCACCAGATAAAACTCCTGAAAAATCATCTTCAGGCATTGTAATGTCATAGTCAACATTTTTTGATTCATGCGGTGCTAAGATAATTTTTGAGGCGTTTGTTTTGACGAGCTTACTCAGATCATAAGGTAAGTCGATTGATTGATTCTGCTCGCTCTTAAGGTACTCAACTACTCCATTGGTATTCGTTGTAGCGGTCTTAACGCTAGTATTGATCGTCCGTTCTTGATCAGATTGATTAGTTACAGTAACGCTTATTACATGCTTTTCCTCTGGTTTAAGTCTTAGATCAAAATAGGTTTTCGATTTGTCTACTTGCTTTGTCGAAGGAATTGCTTTGACCTCATAATCTGCGTCTTGAGCCCAAACATTCAGGGTTCCTACCAAGCACCCGAATACAACAACTGTCAGCGGCAACAACACTTTAAACGTTCGTTTTAACATGTAAATTCCTCCATTTTTTTATTTCTATGTATATACATAGAACGCGGCCAGACTCATCGTTTACTCTGCACCACGCTCTAATTGGTCTTAGCTATTTGTTGGTTGATCTAGCAAGGTCCAGGTTAATGTTGTTTCATATTGTTTTGCTACTTTGACTGTATTGCCTGGGACTTCTAACATAGCGGCATCTTTATCGAAGTTTTCGATCGTCACACCATTCCCTAGTCCTTTTCCAGCTTCTAGAATTGTTGCAGCAGAACCATCTGTATTTAAAACAACGTCTGTTTTAGCTGTAGCTGCACCTGTTGATTTTTCTGAGATAGTCGGTGTTTTTAATGTAATTTGAGCATTAGTTAATTGTTTTTCGCCTGCTTTTAATTGTCCTTCTTGTGCAACTTGGACGATCCAGCCAGCTTCTGTACCACGAATATCTTGAACTGTTGTAGCTGTTTCTGTTTTATTTTTATACACTTCGTCTTTTGCTGAAATCGGATTTGAACCAAAATCAAGATCAGCGACATTTAATAGTGTCAAGGCACCGTCTGTTGGTGATGTAAAACCGATATCACTTGTTGATTCTTGGTTTTCGATTTCTTCGGCGCTAGCGATTACACTTCCGCTAAAGATCATTGATACTGCTGCAATTCCTACTAAAATTTTGTTTGCTTTCATTTAAATTCTCTCCCCGTTCATTAAAATTCTATATGATATCATTCCAGTTATAAATAACAGAATGGATACTCCACTTATTAGTAAAATTTTCTCTGTTGGACGCTCGCCTGTACTAGGCAAAGCATCTGTCTCTCGTTGTTCTTTTTTCTTTATTTCATAAAAACCCACTGTGGCTTTGGCATTTTCTGCGGCATAACTTTCATTTTTTCCAATTAAATAGACAAAATAACAACTGATTATTAATAATTGAACCCATTTTCTTTTTTTTTTCACAGTTGAACACCTTTCAATCATTGGAAACAACATCATACAAATCCCAGCTAATTTCTCCAGAATACCGATCTGCTAATGCGTCGCCTGATTTCACAGCAATTTTCAATCCATCATCTGATGTGTTCCAATCATGCGTGACATTGTAGTCATCATGAGTTGCCGTTATTGCTGATTCAATCGTTGCTGATGAATCGGAACGGATCGGAACGGACTGCCCAGCTCTTACATAAAATAGTGCATCGGTTAAGACGCGTTTGCTCTTGCTTCCTGTCAAGGGTTTGCTCAAGGTTGCCCGTAATTGCCAACTAGAACCTAATACACGCGTATCTTTCACAATGATATCCCGATCTTTTGATTCGATATTATATTCTTCATCCTTGGCAGATAATGTGTGTGTTCCAAAACTGATCTGGGTTGGTACATCCGAAAATGTTAGATGACCTTGATAGTTATAAACGACTGTTTGTTCTTCATCAGAAAAGATTCCTGATTTATTTTCTGGCGTCGCTTTCAGCGTATAGCCGGAAATGTCTTTCGCTTCACTCTGATAGGCCTGACTGATTTTTCCAGCCAACGTTTCAGTTGGTGCAATCTCTTGTCCATCTTCATTTAAATATTTGACAAGAACTGGTTTCCCTTCTATGAGATCTGCTTCTAGAACAGCTTTATTACTGATTTTTTCTTCCTCATTTGCAGTAACAACTGCTGTATTGGGGATCGTGATTTGATTAACTTCTGGACTTGACAGCTCTTCTTGGCTTAGCGCTAGACTGCCGTTTAATTCAAACGTGTACGTTTTCCCATAAAAGGATTCATTCATTAGGCTCTCTGCTTTGGCTTCGATCAGCAATTCATTTTCAGCATTTTCGCTAACTGTAAAATAATCAGCAGCTGCCTCTCCTGCCTCATCGGTGATCTCTACATCTGAAGCGTCTATCCTCAATGAATCGGCTAATGCATCCGTAATGTTTAACGACTGGATCAAAAAACGCGAGGAGTAGGCTGGTACTTTTTGAGAAATTGTATATAATTTTCTTTTTTCAGCGCCAATATAATTAAAATGCTCCCCAACTTTGAAGGGTGCTTCAAGTTCTTCACCGCCAATGATATCTCCCAATCCTGGAAAATCATCGTAATCAAACATCGCCGTGCTCTCTTCGGTGTTGATCGGCATATTGGTATGAATATCGTAACCAGAAATAACACTACCCAAAACTCGACCTTGTGTATCATCGAGCGTAACAGAAGCTCGCGGCGCTAATACTGTCCCTATAAATAATGAAGCATTGCTTCTAAATTGGATTTCTTGATCCTCATCATTAAAATTATGAACAAGGTGCGTCGCAATTTTATACGTTTTATCTTTCAAGTCTTCAGAAATCGTATGGCTGTCTGATTGGATCAAAGGCACTGCTTGATCTGCATATTTTCTTTCAAAAAAGACTCCTTGGTTCCCCTCAAAATCATATTCTTCAGTTCCTGGCAAACTAGGATAGGCTGTTGCATGAAAAAAAGTGCTTCCGCTAAAATTAAACGATGGAAAGTGTTTGTAATTAATGAATACATAAGGCGGCAGCATCGTGTCTGGATCATAATTCGTGTAGTTGATCGAAATATCTTGAGCGTTTTTGAAATGCTCGATTTGACCATCCACATCAACAATCACTACTGCCTGCTCTGTCACACCTTTTTTCAAAGCGATATTAAGTTGGATCGAGGACTGTCCGCCCCAATCATTTGGATTCACTACTTTTTGCGCTGTATTTACTTCTGCTGCTTGAACCGCCGAATTATAAACTACCGCTTGATCAGTATCGATCAAGGATGCATAGTAATCACTGACTGTTTGGATATTAGCCGTTACTTGAGAAAAGGTTGAAATACCATTTTCTGTAAATGACGGAAATGACTCAAGCGAACCAGTGTAGCTTCTATCTGTAAAATTATCCCGCAAGCTTGGATAGTACCGAAATGCAGCATTCATTTCTTCATCTGTTGGCAGATGTTCTAAATAATAATGTAAGTTTTCACCTGCTACGTATTTGAAGCTTGTTTCATTTGCATACCAGCGAATAATGTCACTCCCAGTAATGGTTTCAGAAACAACAGCCGGATCGATTTGTTCAAGCTCCCAATTCTTAGTTGTGTCTTGATAATTTTGAAAACCACCTTTAGACAAGCCTGATGAGCCGTTAGAGGTTATATTTTTTGCCATAAACTGGCCGACAAGCTGTTTATCCTGCAATTGATCGGTATTAAAGTAAAGTGTACCGCCAGCTGTTAAATTCGTTTTTGTGGAAACACCCAATGGATAGCCCAAAGGCGGAGAAATGCTCTCTGCAAAGGTCACATCTGTTTTTAGAACGGTATATAATAGACAGAAAAACAAAATGAGTAAACTAAATATGTTTTTTTTCATCGATTCTCCGATCCGCTTATTTCATTGTGTAGTGTGAACATAAGCTACTTTTTTCACTACCATGAAATAATACAATTTTTTTCAGAAAAAAATTGTATATTTTTGAAACAGATTGTTTCAAAACAAAAAAAACAACAGTTCTTTATTTCAAAACGCTGTATTCATCAAGGAAAAAGGCTGAAACAAAACACACAAGTGTTTTGTTCCAACCTTATAAAAAATAATTAATAATGATAATTTAGTGATAAAAAAGCGATATTCCCAACAATTGGCTCCGTTCGACTTAAAAAATCGTTCTATAAAAGATTTGATTGATCACATCCAACATCTGCTTCCATTGCTCTGGATTCAACTGCTCATCAAAATAAAAATGCTCGGTTTGCGGCGCAACAGCTTCATAAGAGTCTGATATCACTAAATCAGCTGCCATTACATCATTCGTAAAAATGATCCGTTCCTGATTATACACATCCAAAATCGCTTTTTTTATATTATCTGCCAAAATCAAACTATTATTGAAAATTACACAAATCTGGATATAACCGAGTTTTTTATTTAAATAGATACCTGAGTAAATCGTCAATGACAGAATTGCCATTACGCCAGGCAAGGATTGCTTATTTATCTTAGGATAAAAATCTTGTCGCCCAACAATCTCTGCAATCCTTTGAAGGATATTCTCGTTGACTTCGTTGTAATCGATCATCGGAAGAAACGAGAGCCCGTTTTTGTAATAACCAGATATATCCATATTGATGTGTTTGATATAGATCAACAAAATGAGTAGATAAAAATAAAAATTTGTAAATCCCTCTTCCGTATAATCGAGTTTAAACTCTTTTTGTACCTCTGACATCAGCTTTGTTGTATACGCTGCGATTTCTAGCGAAGACTGTTGATAATCCTGCACGATTTTCTTTTTGGTTTCCAGCGAATCAAGATTATAAATCAGTCCTCTTGTTGCATAGACTAATAATGCTCGTTCCTTTTGGTATTGTTCATTTGTCAGCAGATTTTTAAGTAGCGGCAACAACTCCATATCTTTATTATCAAAGTAGGCTATATCTGCCAAAAACTCTTTAGAAGGCTCTATATAATTCTTTTGCCAAAGTGCTCTTTTTAACGTAATCAGCTGAATAAACCGTAATTTAGCTTTTTGAGATTCTGAAAGGGAAGAGGCATGGTCAAAATAGCCCTCGAATTCTTTTAATTCTAGCCACGATTCAGGATAATTTTTATTGTCAAATTCTGTTGATTTAAACACTGACCAATAGGAAAAAAAGCTGAATAAACGAATCCCGATCTCATTACCTGTCAAAGGGCTAGTAAGCTGATTGAACGAAATCTTACCGCCAAATGGTGCTACCATCTGTTTCAACTCTCGCAATTGTTTGTATACCGACGAACTACTCATATGTAAATCTAACGCCATCGCTTCAATTGAGATATAACGTTTTTTTAACAGCACATCTAAGATGAAAAAAACACCACTTTTTTCCACATAGAATAAATGAAGATAATCAATCAAATAGCCTATGCTGTAAGCTTCTTGTGTTTCAATTTGATACAGTCCTGTTTGGACATTTTGACTTAACTGTACCTTTTCTTCGAAGGCTTCTTCTACTTCCTGCACCAACTCATGAAGATATCTACTGAGCGTACTTTTCGTAAGACCATACTTTAGCAATAAATCATTAAAACTCAACCCACTTTTTGAGAAAACAATCGACTTAAATAATTCGAACTTTGTCCGTTCTTTTTTTCCCATAAAAGAATTTTGCATAAATACCTCCCTACAATCTGCTACTTTACTCACCGCTCTCTGATTCTTTTTTCATTATAAATCAATTTACTTGTCTCTTGTTCAAAAATGCTCAATCGCCTTTACAATCAAAAGAAAAGTGAGTAAGGCTGGGACATAACTCTACGAGTTACATTCCAGCCTCAATGAATCCGAATAAACGGTGATCCTTCTGTTTCTGTTATTATTTAATTTGGTTGTTTTATTCTTCAAATGGACGATCATCACTGATTTGGATCGGTTCGATTTTTTTCGCCCGTCCTGTTTGGTCGTCAATATCAATAACACAAGCAGACAATAAACTTCGGCCCTCTTCAACGACTTCAAAACGTTTCGGTAATGCCGTCAAAAATTTCTCAATAACTGGACCACGCTTCATTCCTAAGATACCATCATAAGGACCAGTCATACCAACGTCGCTTAAGTAAGCTGTACCTGCGGGTAAAATGCGTGCATCGTTTGTCTGGACATGAGTATGCGTACCAACAACTGCACTGACCTTCCCATCTAAAAACCACCCCATCGCTTGCTTCTCACTTGTTGTCTCCCCGTGAAAATCAACAAAAATCAACGGCGTCCGCTTACGTGCTTGAGCAATCAGCTCCTCGGTTTTACGAAAGGGATCATCGATATCTGCCATAAAAACACGCGCCTGCATGTTGATTACAGCTAATTCAAGCTGATTGACTTTAACAAAAACCATTCCTTGTCCTGGTGTCCCTTCTGGAAAATTGGCAGGGCGAATCATTTTTTTTGCATCATCAATAAATTCAAAAATATCTTTATTATCCCAAGTATGGTTCCCTAATGTGACAACATCAACCCCATCTTGTAAAAATTTCTTATAGATCTTACCAGTGATTCCTCGACCGGCTGCAGCATTCTCACCATTTAAAATCGTTACTTGTGGGCGATACTTCTTCTTCAACTTCGGTAAATAAGTGGTGATCGTATCCCGTCCTAGCGAACCTACTACGTCTCCTATAAATAATATACGCAAAAAGCTTCCTCTTCTCTTTTGATTTCTGTTTTTATTATAGAGGTTTTTGGGATGGAAGGGAAGGGTTGTGGGTATATTGAGACTTACGTATGCTAGATATATAGTAAATATCCAGACTATTTAAGTATGTTTTACAAAAATAACTGGAAAATCTTTTTTATCAGTATATGCAGCAGTATCAGCCAAAACTAGTTTGACATCCGTGCTAATTTGGTCTGCTACAACCGTGTCACCTATATCCTTAAGTAAATGGATATATTCTTGAATCCGCTGCATATATTGGTAATCGCCGATAGTTATATAATCTAGTAAATTTTCCAAATATTTTAGATGAATTCTATAGTTAAAATTCTTTCGTTCTTTATCTTGCATTTTTGCTAAATGAATATATTTTCTAGCACTAGTATACTCTTTTTCATATATTCTCGTTGTCGTTGCATTTAAAAGAATATAATAAAAAGCGTCATCCATAACTTTAGCTTGTGACTTGTTTTTTTTAGTAAGAAAAATTTTTTCTATAAGGATGTCGGCCTTTTCCTTTTCAAGAATTCGCATGGCATTTCTAATAATTATATAATCATAATGTTGATAGTAATCTTTATTCACTACCATAGTAAATATATCATTTAATTCATCTTCACTAACTTCATCAACCTCGTCCCATAGTTGAGCAAAATAACTCTTAATAGCAAAATAATTGGATAACTCTCTTAAGTCTTTATTTTTATTAGATAGTTCAAGGTAGTAATTAATCAACTCTTCCTTCCTATTTTCACCACGTAAATCCTCTGCGCAATTAGAAAATAGAATATGGAATTTTTGTTGATCTTCATTCAATGGTGCGATTGTAAAAACTTCTTCGGGTAAAAGAGATAGACTGTTCAGTATCCTTTTCAAGTCATTTACTTTAATCTCTTGCTTCCCGCTCTCAAGCCTAGAATAAACTGAAGGGTCTACATCAGGTAGAATCTCCTTTTGAGTAAAATTTATTTTTTTTCTAAAATATCTCAAAGCTTCATATATCTCCACCACTTACTCTCCTTTCAATGACATATTCACATAAAAAAACTACTTTTCACTCTAATACTCATTACTTTATGAGATTTTAACAATTCATTTAATAATATGTTTATAACTGTCTTAATTTTTGGTAATATTATCATTAAGTACTAGATATTTTAAGTACTTTGATAGATATAACTATATTTAAGGGGGAATATAAATGTTTATTACTACACTTGCTTGTATTATTAGTGTTTATACTTGGCAAATAGGATATTAATCCTATAACAAACTCCTAGCATTCATAAAACTTGGGGAAGTTATTCATGCTAGAAGTCCTCAATAGAAGGAATATAATCCCTTTATCTGTAGTTTGCCACTACGTATTAAATATAACACACTAAGGTTAAATTAGTATATATATTTTTAACTAAATTTATTATAAAATACTTGGTGCGTTATATTCCTTACCACTATACACAATAAAGAAAGAGGCAATCATCTATGAAAAAACCGATCAAAAACAATTTACAAGAAATCCGCAGCACTACAAACATGACACAAGAAGAACTTGCCAATCAAGTCGATGTTTCGATCCAAACCATCCAAAGTATTGAAAAAGGGAAATATAAACCTTCTGACTCTTTAGCTGTTAACATTGCTCGTTCACTAAATAAAGACGTTACTGATATTTTTTCTTAGAATGCTTGGATTCAGTCAATTTTATACACTAAATTGACTGAACATTCAAAAAAAGATCAGATTCCGTCCTAAATAGAATCTGATCTAACTTCAATTTTTGTTCTTTAAAATCTATATCTACAACCTTTTTCCATTACTCCTAATAACTCCTTGGTACCAATAAAAGCTATCTTTTTTATACCTGGTCAATTCCCTGACCTCTGTATCTGTACGATCCACGTAAACAAAGCCATATCGTTTTCTAAACCCACTAGTCGTGCTAATTAAATCAATAAATGACCATGGACAAAAACCAAAAACTGCTACGCCATCCTGAACGATTGCTAATTGGATTTGTTCAAGATGCTTTTTCAAGTACTCGATACGATAATCATCGTGGACCTGGTTATTTTCAGTTAATGTATCGATCCCGCCTAAACCATTTTCAGTGATAATCAAAGGTATTTGGTATCGTTGATAGATTCGGTTTAGTGTGATCCGTAACCCTTCTGGATCAATTTCCCAATCCCAGTCGTTGCTTTCTAAATAGGGGTTACTACAACCTTTATAGATCCCTTCAACGACTTCTTTTTCCGTTGAACCAACTTCGCCTGATGTATTGATTACTAATTCTTTACCACGCTCTAACGCTGTTACATGCTCCACCGTTTTACTATCGTAATAATTAAGTCCGAGAAAATCACATTTGCCCTCTTTAATCAGCGCCATATCCCCCACTTCAATCGTCGGCAGACAATCATGTTCTTTCATGTAAGCTTGCATGGATGGTAAATACTGACCATTACAATACAACTCTAAAAAGAAAGTATTCCGCAGTTCTTCCGCTTTTTCAGCCGCTAAAACATCTTTTGGATTGCATGTTTTAGGATAAACCGGTGAGACCCCAAGCGCTGGACCAATTTTTGCATCTGGTAACAGTTCATGACATAATTTCACAGCACTGGCATGGGCTACGGTCATGATATGATTCATCTCATACTTTTGTTTTAACAACGACTGCTCACTGCTTTCAGTGAAAGAGATCAGATATGGCAGTAGGAACATATTGCTTTGTTCATTAATCGTTAACCAGTAATTGACCCGATCACCAAACTGTTCAAACAACACGCGGCAATACGCCACGAAGTCTGGAATGATCTTTCTTGAACTAAAACCGCCGTACTCTTCTTGCAGCACCACAGGCAAATCAAAATGATAAATCGTGACAATTGGTTCAATGTTATTTTTAATCAGCTCATCAATCAGCTGGTTATAAAAATCAACACCCGCTTGATTGATTGCACCTCGACCATTCGGTAAAATTCGGGTCCAAGCAATGCTAAAGCGATAAGCTGTTAATCCTAGCTCTTTCATCAAGCAAATATCTTCTTTAAACCGATGGTAATGATCACTGGCAATACTAGTATCTGCATATTCCGGAGCAATACTTTCATCCACAACAGATAATGTTTTGCCAGCTTCTAGATAAGCACCTTCCACTTGATAAGCCGCTGTGGCTGCTCCCCATAAAAACGTTTCTGGAAAAGAAGACATTTGATCATCCTCCGATTTTACTGATTTTGTAGTACAATTTGAATAAATGTTTGGCAATATTATATTCGCTTAAAATCGTCATCAGGGTATCTTGTGCATGGGTAAATAACAAATTGATTTCAACTGGATTTTCCATGCTATACTGAACAACTTTTGTCTGTGCATTGTGGGCTAGATTTAATTCTTGCTTCGCCGCTTTTAATTGTTCTTCACCTTCGACAAAATAATCTTCATCCATTTTTTCTAACGCTTCTTTGATCAAATTTCGACCGTTTCCTGCGTGTAAAATCATTTGCATTGCTACTTCATTTATTTCATCTTGTGTCATCTTAGGCTTCCTCCACTTTCAACAATTCTTCTTTATAAATTTGGTTGTCATATACTTTCAAGAATGGGTAATAAATAAATCCTGTTAACACTAAAGATACAGCTAACAAAATCAACCCATTTAAATCTCCGTTGATCAGCCATGTTTGGATGCCAACTGGTAAATACCATAACGCAAATGGTTTCGTTGGAATACTGACCCACCCAAGTTGGAAAGAAAGATACGTTATCGCCGGCACTACAATCCCAGAAATCCACATTGGCACCATTAACATTGGATTGAAAACTACCGGAGCGCCATAAACCAATGGCTCATTGATATTACATAATGACGGAACAATAGAAGACTTCCCAATTGCTCTTAACCGTTTTGATTTTGTGAACAGCATGAATACGGAAAGCATCAATGTCGAACCGGCGCCACCGATCCACACCCAACCTTGCAATGTTTCGTTTGTTAGGATCAATGACGGATCTATACCTCGCGCTAAATCAGCTGCATTTTGTCCAACTGCCTGCAAGCCAATCGGCACATATAGCGGCTCCAACACCCAACTGCTGATACCAAATGAATATAGAAAAGCCTGAATAAACATGATCAACACAAATCCCCAGAAACTTTGCGATACATTGACCAGTGGTGATAAAATCCAATAAATACCCTCATACAGATTGATATTAAAAATAAAAATCGCTACCCAACCAATGGCTAAAATCAAAAACGTTGGTGCAATACTGTCAAATCCTTCTACTAAAAATGGCGGCATCATTGTATCTTCTTTAAATAAACTAAACTTAGAAAATTTATCCATCACAAATGCTACAAACAAGCCCCCAACGATTGCTGCAAACATTCCGCCCGAACCTAATTTAGCAAATTCAATGATAATATCTCCATTGTCATTAAATGTCGGAAAAACCAGCATCAAGAAAAAAGCGATCCCGATCATTCCAGCTTGTTTCTTTAATTTATGTTTCTTCTTTTTCTCCAAAAGCAGATACGGAATAAAAAAGGCTACAAACACTGACGCTAATCCAAAACTAAAACTGCTAATTGGCGAAATATCTGGAAAATTTGGAATATATTCTTCAAAAATGGCAAAAATCGTTACCAGTGAGCCGACCAAAATCATTGGCATCACTGTCGTCATCGCTTCTTGAATGGCACCGATCCAAGGATTTTTCGTGATTTTATTTGCTTTTGGTGCAAAGACATTCGTCATCCAATCAATAATCTTTTTCATTTTTCTCCCACCTATTTTTCAATCTACTTCGCAATCAAAGACAGTGCAAAGTTCAAAGTCGCTTCCCCATTTATCGCTCCATAGTATTCATCTGGAATAAAGTCATATGGAATTCCCTCAAATTCATTCATTGTTTCTTTTAATTCAGCTTCCATATAGCGTAAGTGTGGACCAAACAACACTACATCTTTTTCATCGATGTAATCTTCAATTTCAGAATCTCCAACAGCTTCTACTGTTACTGTTAACCCTTGTGTTTTAGCACTTTTTTTCATGCTTTGCGCTAAGAAACCACTTGAAGCTCCGCCACCACATACTAATAAAATATTTTTCTTTGTCATATTGTTTTCCTCCTTTGTATTTCACATCCCAATTATCGCTATTTTGAACCAAGAGGGCAAACCAACATTTTGCACTAGCAAACGCTTACGGTGCAGTTATGTGATTTGTTCGTTTTAATCAGAGACTATATAATGAAGTCAACAATAGAAGAAGAGGAACTATCAAAAAAGGACTGCGAGGGAAACAGCATGAACAAGTTATCTGAAGAACAATTAATAAAGTATCTCCAAATAAATGGTCTCACCTCTTCCAGCCAATTAGCACAAGTTTTTTCTGTATCTACTAGAACCATTAAGAATTATGTCAAAAAAATCAATGAACACGTTGCGGAAAAAATTATTCATGCAACCTCAAAAGGCTATTATATCGACCAAAGTGAGCCTCCTGAAATTTTCTCAAAGGAAGTCAGCCGAGAAAAAGTGCTGATAGAAAAGTTGATTTATCTTCTAACACCGATGAATAAATATGATTTAGCTGAGGAACTTTTTATCAGCTTATCTACACTGGAGCGAACGATCAATAAAGCAAACAAAGAACTGCATAAATTCCACTTAAAAATCGCCAATCAAGATAATTCCGTTCATCTTGCCGGACCTGAAGAAAAAAAACGGGCTTGGATCAGAGAACAATTTTACCATGAGACAAGTGCTGAATTTTTACATCTAGCAACGATTCAGGCTGCATTTTATGGCTATAATTTAGATGAGCTAAAAATCATGATCACTCAAATTTTGAAAGAAAACAACTTATATATCAATGGTTACACCTTAAACAGCATCATCTTACACATAGTAGTCGCAATGGAACGAATCTACGACAGCAATCAAAGTATCGATACCGATTCTGCTGAAATTGATGAACGTTTGGCAGCGGAACATCGCTCAGCCATTGCAATTGCCGCCTACATTCAGCATACTTACGCTATTCAGTTAAAAGAGAGCGAAATTTCTTATATGACGATCCTGTTAAAGAGTAAGACAACCTTACTAAATTATGCCGAGATTAAAGAAGACTTGAAAGACTACATCACTGACGAAAGTATTCAATTATCAAACCGAATTTTAAAAAAAATCAATGAGGAATTTTTACTATCGTTAGATGACGAAGACTTTTTCATTAAATTCTCGTTGCACCTTCAAAACTTATTGAGTCGCAATCGGGAAAAACAAGTTGCTTTAAATCCTATGACGAAAGAAATCAAAGAAAATTACCCATTAGTTTATGATTTAGCTGTGTTTGTTTCCAATGAATTAGAAGAATATTTGGGGTCTAAAATTGCCGAAGATGAAATTACTTACCTGGCGTTTCATATTGGGGCCTATTTTGAACATGCTAAAATAAACCAAAGTAAGCTCTTCGCTACCCTGATCTGCCCTAGTTACTACGACATGCATATTGATCTTTCTGAAAAAATTTTAACGGCTTTTGACTACGAATTAGATATCAAGAAAGTTATTACCGAGGTCGATGCGCCGATCTCTAATCTGAATCAAGATTTGATTATTTCAACGATCACACTGCCAGATGAGGTGGCTTATGTGAAAATCACGCCTTTCTTCAACGAGAGAGACAAAGAGATTATCACAAAAGCAATCAAAAAAATCAATTTAGGGCAACAGCAACTAAAAATGAAAAAAGTCATCGAACAGTATTTTTCTAAAGAATTATTTGAAAAAAATCAGCATTTACAAAGTAAATATCAGCTAATCCATCATATGTCCACCCATTTGACTGAGTTGAACCGAGTGAGTTCGAGCTTTGAAGAAGAGATACTTAGGCGGGAAGATATGTCATCTACGAGTTTCGGTAATGGATTAGCCATGCCTCATTCGATGGAAATGAATGCGCTGAAAACCTCACTTTATTTTGTGATCAATGAGGAACCGATGCTTTGGGATCAAGAGTATGTCCAAATTGTTGTGATGATGGCGATGAATCGATCGGAACGAAAAGAATTTCGAAAGATTTTTAATTTGATTATTGAGTCCTTGGATAATAAGGAAACGATTGATGCGCTGCTACAAGCTGATTCTTATGAGGAATTTGTTAATTGTTTGGTTGATTCATTTAGATTTTAAACATTAAAACAGGCTGGGACAGGATGTATTTAACTCCTGTCCCAGCCTCCTATTGTTCATTGTACTACTTCAAAAAATTTACGGCTCTTGAACAATCTCCCAAGTAACTTCTCCTGTATATTCATCCGCCAATGTCCCTTTGGCAGGTACTTCCAGTTTAAAGCCTTGGTTTTTACTTTCTGCTGTGTCTAAAATGAAAGTAAAATCTTTTTTCGTTTTATCATTAGCATCTTGCTTATTGTTCACTAATTCTCCGCCAGCTCCGTTTAACACAATATCTGTAGCATTATTTCGGTAAATCAAGCGGGCATTTTTTAGCACCTTATTTCCTTGCGTGGTAAATTCTTTCGATAGGAAAGCATTTAGTCGAATGTTGCCTCGTGTCTTGCTTGGTTTCGTTGTTGTTGACGTGGTGACTTGTCGATTGTCTCTCAGTGCAACTTCAAAATCTTCTATATTGTCATATGACAGCATTTGCTTAAACGGTGTGACAAAACCTGTTTCAAAGGTTAGAAGTTCTGGCACTTTTAATGAAAGCAAGCCTTCATATTTGTAATAGACAGTTTCACTTTCATACGGAAAGACTAATGCTTCATCTGATCCCTGTATTTTCCCTGGGTCAAAGTTTATAAATCGATAGTCTGAATTCACTGCGTTCATTTGCTCCAATTGATCAGTTACTGCTTTTTGCTCTTTTAAATTAACTGTTGAACCATTACCGCCTTTGATCGTTATTGGATCGATGGTTTCAATAGCTGTTCCATCCTGATAGGCAAAATGAACAATAATTTTCCCTTCTTTGACATAAGGGATCGTGAGTTTATTTTCACCAGTTGATGTTAACGTAATCTCTTTACCTGAATCATTATATTCTTCATTAGATAAATAGCCGTCTGGTGGATTAATTTCTTTTAAGGTATAGTTTGTAACGACATACTCTTTTAGGAGTATTTCTCCCTTTGCATTTGACGTCAGGGTATTCTTTACGTTACCATCCTTATCGATAATCTCATAGGTTGCACCAGCTAGCGGTTTATTTGTTACAGAATCGACCATATTGATCAGCATGTCTTTAAAAATCAGATTTCCGCCACCACCTGCGCCAGAGTTATCGATATCAAATTTACCTGTCCAAACGACATTAGTATAGGATTGTGTACTTGTAGATCCTCCATAATTTATATATGGATGACTTGAACTTCCACCTGAATAACTTTTCGTACCACTAGTATTAAAGTCCCAATTTAACTTTACGATTAAGCCATTTTTTAACTGCTCATCATTGATCGTGATCGCCCAAGCTGAATAACTACCACCACTCACTGAAATAGTTGAAACTGGTAAAGGGTTTCCATCGCTGTCCGTGACTTCTCTTAAACTGGAAAGTTCTCTAGAATTATTTACTGGATTAATATTAGCAAGATCGATTTTTGTGCCTTTTATTAAAGGAAAGCCATTATTTTTAGCTACTGTCAAGGTTCCTTCAGCAATGTTGACATACTCTTTACTAGTCTTTAACGTAAATCTCTTTGACAAACTATTATTAAAATAAAGCCGTTGAGACGTTGTATTAGTTGGAGCAAAATTGTCACTCGTTTGACTGAGTCTTGCAGACTCCCCAGCAGCATTATAATAATTGTTTTTGCCCATAGTAAAACTTACAATAATCGCCTGTGTCAACTTTTTACTCTTTACACGAATTTGATCCTCTTCAATGTTTATCTCAGGATATTCTTCACTGTCGGAAGTGATTTCTTCACCTGGAAGCAACTGTGCATAATTGGTTATAGAAAACTGTTTGACCGTATTTACTGTAAATTTTTCACCTAAAATCGACACATCCAAACCTTTATACTTGATCACAATTTCATTGTTATTAAGGTCTGCTCCAGATGGATTTATCAGTAGTTTTATTTGGTTTACAGGCTGTTCATTGATTTTTTCTGTGCGACTACTTACGTCATTTTTACCAAGTATAAACGGTGAATTAGTGAATAAATACGCTGGTATAGATGCCACTCCTACTGTTGGAAATTCTTTTTCGATTGAGGAGGAAATGGCCAATTTTGGCGTAATTGTATTTGTTGCTCGTAGATTAGTTGGAGCAATCGTCAAAAGATCAACACCTGTTTCATAAGTAATTGTAAGCTTTTCTTTCACTTCTTTTAAAAACTTGATTTCAAAAGCGTTCGACGAATCCAACAATTCATAATCGATTCCTTCAATTAATTCTTTTATTGCACCGGATTTTCCAAATTCTACAGAAGTGATTTTTAAGTTTTTCAGGGTTCCTGCTTTGACACCATCACCGAAAGTGTCCGTTAGTTTAGTTATTTTTTGATACAGTGAATTAATCGTGATCGTCCAATTGATACTATTTTTTGCCGTATTGAACGCTCCTCTTTTCACATTGTTGCCTTGTCCTTTAAACGTTGTCGTTCCGCTTGTTTCATAGCCATTCCCTGAAAGAATATATTTAGAACTAAATGGTGGTGTGACTGTATCATCGATCCCCGTGTAGATATCCAAGCCAAAAGTATCCGTCGTATCTTCACCTAAGTATGTCAGTGTTACCTTGCCAAATGTATCATTGGAAATTTTCCAGTTACTGACCGCTTTTTTACTACCTTCAACAATCGAGCCATTAGCATTGAATGTCACTTTATTTTCTCGAGACAGCTTTGTATCGATTGCCACTAAGGCTGGCTCTTTATCGTTCGTCAAGGTGAAAGTGTCACCTTTTTTTAATTGCTGATTGGTACCATTGATATAAATCGGTGTTTTAACGATTGCTTCCTGCGCTTTTACATTGTCATCCGCGACAATTGTTCCTAAACCTAAGTAACCTAGCGCTACGACATAAAAGTTAACAGCAAACCTCCTCAGACTGATGAGTTCATTATTATCCTTCCCAATATAAACATTAAACCCCGTCCCAGATGAGAGTGAGCCGCTTTTTCCATTAGAGATAGGATTAAACCCAGTATAGTCAAAAGTTACTTCGCCGCCTGATACCTCTAAAGCCCCATGAAATTTTTCCTTAAACTTAAGTCGGCTCTGCCAATCCGATTTCTCGATCATAATAAAGTCTTCGTTGACTTTTAATTCTTTTTTCTCCCCTATCCGTGTGCCATCGATCATCGTTTCATAGGTATAGAATTGAAAGGATTCAATATCTTGTGAGGCTTTAACATAACCATCACTCCAATAACTTGGAATCAATTGCTTTGAAAAAGAAACTTCGAGATTATGCTTTGACAAATCTGCATGAGCGTAATTGACGTCCACCGCAGCATATGCACCACCACTTACTGGCATTAATTTTGTTTCATTTTTATCTTTATCAAAGGTCTTTCCATAGCTATATGTGCTGCCGGTTTCCTTATCATATAAGTGAAATATATAGTTTTTTGGTGTTTGTGTCTCAAAAGACATTGTTTGTTTAGAATTCAACTTACTATTAAATTTGATGCTTGTCACTAAATCCAAATTATACTCTGCTGATTGAACGTCTTTTATCATTGTTAAAGATAATTTTCTCGTTACCGGATCGATACGATAAGCCGCCGTATCAGACAATGTCCCTTCAAAGACCTTTGTATATGCGAAACCTTCTGGTAACGTTGTTTCAAAAGTATCTCCTACTTTATAATCTTTATTGGTAAATTTAAAGGTCATTGTAGCTTTGATTTCTGAACCATTTTCAAGATAATCTTCTTGTTCTAATCGCCGATTTTTTTCACCAGGCACTATGATACCTATACTTTGAAAAATATTATCTGTTATTGCTCTGGTTGGCTGTATTTCTTGTGCCTGAAGCTTATTTTTAGAGCTTAAAGAAGTGACAATGAAGATGCCTATCACTATACTAAACCCTAAAATGATCAAAGAGAGAATATACTTTTTTCTTTTCATAAGTTGTGAAATAGCTAACTATTTCAACTGTTCACTCCTCTCGTTTCGTCCGATTTTCAATAACACGCTATGTTTATTGTCCATTTTTATACGTAAATTCAATCCGTTCACTAGAAAAATAGCTACTGTTTAAGTACAGTTTTTCTTTGGCCTTTTCCCAATGAATATTTTCCAACGTCATATGTACGACTGTATTCAAATTAGCACCTGATTGAATTTGTTTGATTCCTTTTTCTGTGTATTGTAATGTAAGTTCTTTTTCAGTCTGGTCAAACACTGTGTATAGGTCGGACTTTTTTTCTAATTTCTTGATTTCCTCTTTAGCAAAATTCGCTTTTTTTATTTTGGCTAGCAATTTCACTTGTTTTCCATCATACTTATTGACTCCAGCGGCTTCCCATGCTCCTGTATAAACAAGAGCAAAGCCTTTTGTTTGCTGGTAATCTGCAATGGCGAGTTCCCATATGTTGCCTCGGCTGGTTAAGTGCATGGTTTGATCGGTCGATACCCAGTTGCCATTGATTTTATTCACGAATGGGTAAAAGATATAGCCCGCAAGACCACCACCTAGCAGCACAATAATAAGTAGCAATAAAATAAGGTAGAAAAAAAGGCTTTTTTGCTTATCTTCGTTTGGGTTTTCCTGAACTTTGGGAAGATCGTTTATTACTTGGTCGTTGTTTTCGTTTGTCATATTCTTTTCCTTTTTGTTGCCTTTTTTGACGTGCTCGTCTTGCTTGTTCTTTTCGTTTTTTCTTCTTCTTGGATAAGATAACCAATAAAATAATGAGGAAAATAACAAGTACAATGAAGATTCCAATGCCGATCAATACATACATTAAATAGTCTTTTTCAAGATCGACTGCTTTGTCATTCAGCTCTTTGGCTTCTTTTGCACTGATCACAAATTCTTGATCAAATGTCCAATCTTGCCCTGTGTCTTCAGATTTTGCTTTGACATTGGCAACATAGGTACCCGCCGCAAAAGGCTGATTTTCCCAGTTGATTGGAATATTGTAATTGGTATTCGGTGCAACTCGGTAGCCTTTTACCTTCGTTTCATGCAAAGGGGTATTTTCCCCTTTTTTGCTGACGGTTGCCTCATAGGAAACATTGTCAATAATCGTTGCTGTCGGATTTTGCAAATTTACTTTTACTGTGTTGCGCCCTGCAACTTGTGAGGCAAAGACCTTTTTGAGTACTAAATCTGATTTTGGTAGATCATCTGATTCTCTTAGTTGAATGGCTACTGAATAAGCAAAATTATTGGAAATGTTGAAGCCCTTTTTTGTTTCTTCTGTTTTTTTCTCCCCTGCATCCGCGCTTGTAACCCGAATCGCTCCAAGGATCAGGCCTTCAAAGGGTTCACTTGGGATATCAAGTGTTATTTTGGTAACAGTTGTCCCTTGGGCGGGAACACTGACCGCTTGTTCTGAAGTTGCAATACTTGATAAGGGATATTTTAAAGAGGGATCTTTGTTGGCTTCATCTTCTGTATAAATAAATGAGCCACCATCTCCTGTATAGGCTGGGTTGATGTTTATATTGACCGTAGCGTCTTTATCCCCTTGATTATAAAGTTGAAAAGATAGTTCCTGTTTTTCTCCCGGATTGACTTTCAAATCATAATAGCCGGCATCTTTTGTGACTTGATTGTCTGGTAAAATGGCTTTGACAGAAATAGGGATTTCCTCTCCATGCACCGTAGAAAATGGTAGCAGTATCAACAAAACCACACATAAAAATACTTGCCTTCTCCAGCAGGTTAATCGTTTTAGTGGACTCATACATTTTTCCTTTCTAACAAAATTGGTAAAAAGTTCCTACAAGCGGAACTTTCCACCAACAAAAACTGGATTTTACGGTCCGACCGTTAAGGTCCAATTTAATTTAGCCCCGTAAGCTGTAGCTTGTACACCATCGCTTTGCGGTACATTTAGTTTCACATCTGTATTTTTATCTGTTACGGCTGGTGAATCTACCTTTCCGTAGTTCGATTCTTCGTAATCTTTTCGGAAAACAACCGAACTAATTGTTCCATTTGTTGTTGTTTGGTCGGTCTTACCGGCTTTGGATGTTAGTACAGCGACACTTCCTGTTGTATCGACCCCTTTTACAGGAACTTGAACTGAACCCTCGCTTGGAATCGTTAATCCTGTAACGACATCAGCCACATTTCCTGTTTGAACATTATTAGTCAATGTTTGGTTATAAAGGTTAACTCTAGATGCTTTCAACAAATGACCGCCATTTTCTTTAAACAATGCTTCTTGCTCAACCGTCACAGCCCACGCTGTTCCTTGAACACCAGAAACATCTCCGACTTGTACGAAGTGCGGAATAGCATATTTTGTTGCATCGCCTGCTTTGTTATAACGCTCATAGATCGCATCATAATTTTTAGTGTCTACACTTGTTTCATTCTTGCCAAAATCAAAATTAGGGACATGCATCAATTGAATATTTTCAACGGTTACTCGATTGCCCTCTCCACCTTCAACTTCGATTTTTTCATCTGTACCTGGTTTGATCGTATTGATTGCACCGGTTTGAGGCATAAACGATGCTTTCCCATCTGTTTGTACTGGTTCTGCCTCAGCAGAAGTAGGTGCGCTTAAGCTTAAGATTCCCGCTGTCACTAAACTGAGTCCTAAAATTCTTTTTATTGTTGTTTTCATTTTTTTCGCTCCTTGTCCTCGATACTTATTTGATCTACTTTTCTATTTAACGATTTCGATTTTTATGGTTCTACAGTCAATGTCCAAGTCAAATCAGCGGAATAGGTTGCAACTTGTGATTGGTCGCTTGCAGGTACATTTAACTTGACCCCTTCATAACGAGCCTCTGTAGGTGTCTTAGTCGCATCATAATTTCCCTCAACATAACTATTTCTAAAAATAGAAGAAGTATATGAGTTCAATGTGAAACCAGCTGTTTTGTTTTCTAACACTACTAATTCGTCTTGTGTGTCATTTTTGACTGGAATCGTCGAAAACTCACCAAATTCATCTTTCTCACCCAGTGCAATCCCAGAAACCTTATTTGCTAAATCTGCTACTGCATACGCTGTACTTGTCAAGGTATTTCCATAAATTCTAATGCGAGAGTTGTCTAATTTTTTAGGTGTGCTACCACTCGTTTTAAATACGTCATCTTGTTGGACACTTAATTTCCATTTTGTTTCACTGTTCCCCGATAAATCCGCTACTTGAACAGAGTGAGGCATGTAAAAGGTCTCAGCTCCTTGTCCCTTTGTTCTTTTTTCAGTTAAAGCTTCGTATTCAGTCGTCTTCAAATCTGTCTTATTTGAGCCAAATGAAATGTCCGGTAAATGAGTCACATAGACGTTATTTACTTCTGGTAGTGGTTTTGGTTTCGTTGGATCTGTCGGATCTGGGTCTGGATCTAATGGGCTAGGATCTTTTGGCCCTTCTTCTGGTTTTGATGGGTCGGGACGGTCTCCTGCTGTAAACTCTGTTTCAGCTTTTGTTTTTGCAGCATCCTCATCTGCGTGTGTAGTTACTGGTGAGTAGCTAACAAACAAACCGCTTAACACTAAACTTGCAAGTATTTTCTTTTTCATTTTTTATTCCTACTTTCGTATTTTTTTATTTTTCAATTGAACCCCTAAAAAGAGTAAGCTCAAAAGACAAATCCCAATAATGACTAAATATAACGTGTGCCGTTCTCCTGTAGAAGGGAAGATTCCTTGGATATTTCCATTAATAGTCTCAATAAGGTCTATATTTTCCTTGTCTCCTTGAATAAACGTAATCTCTGATTGTGTTTTCTCAGAGGCTTGCACAGTTGTACCAAAAAATGCGATAGCTAGGAAAAACAAGCACATACTAGACAAAATTAATTTTTTCATGGTTGCCTCCCCTCTTTTCTAAGTACACGACTTTTTCTACATGAATCACCCCCTCTAACCATTAGAATCTGGGCAATTTTACTCTGCTAAAATCAACATATAACCGACTGATCGTACTGTTTTGATCAAATGTGACATCTTCTTATCCACCAGAGCTAACTTCGCCCGAATTTTACAAATGATGTTGGCAACTCTACCTTGTCTTTGCTCATGAGACATATTCGGCAGTTTCATTAAAAAAGTTTCACTAAGCAACTCATAAGTGCAGACATTCTCTTTATTTTCATAAAGAATCGCTAGTAAGGAATACTCCAATTTTGTCAGTGAAACACTCTTTTCTCCAACTGTTAAACTCAACATTAACGGATTTAACTGGATGAACGGCTTCTCTCCTAATTCAGTTTGCGGTTGTACGTTTATAGTGTTTAAGCTATTACCAATCGACAAGTATATTTCCTCTGCGATGTGATCAGTTACAAAGATTCCACAAACGCCTAATTGCAGATAAATATATTTTTCTTCCAACTGTTCTTCTGACATGATTATCCATATTGGAATATTTCTATATCGCTTGGCTTTCATTACCCATTCGCAAATTTTCCCAACATCAAACGACTGATTTTTACAAATGATTAGGGCATCAATATCTGTCAGATCGCCTTCTTTAACCACTTCTTTACTATCTAGTATGTAAGTAAAGGCTTGATATGTAAAAGCTGACTGACTGATCTTTTTTTCTGAATCAATTAGTCCTATCTTCATAGCATCCCCTCCTATTCATTGATCATTATGCAGTTTAAATATTTATCATTAAATAACTAAAAAAACTTTAAAAAAAGATTAATTCGCACTCCTTTAATGTTCTTTCAGTTTCAAATATATTTCAACCATCAAACCCAAATTTTTTTCCTTATTTTTTAAAAAATCCGTCATATTTTGGTAATAAATAAAAATAAAGACAAAAACCAAAAGAATCTATAGCTGTTCCAGCGTTAAAAGTGTAATATATTAGTTAGCTTCTCATTAGATAAACTAACTAGTATTGCTAATAGATCTTTTTCATCTCAAAACAGGAAGGTTCAGACGATATTCAACTATCATTAATTCATTATAATCATTAATTAAATAACAAATTAAATAAACGGGAATAATCATCAGTATTTTTTTCATTAATGTAGATAAATTCATTTTTCAGCAATATGAAACATG
Organism: Enterococcus silesiacus; assembly: GCF_001886225.1. Lineage (NCBI taxonomy): Bacteria > Bacillati > Bacillota > Bacilli > Lactobacillales > Enterococcaceae > Enterococcus > Enterococcus silesiacus. The sequence goes on from NZ_JXLC01000001.1 coordinate 166,034, forward strand.
ATTTTTATTAGAAAAATATCGAATAAACAAGAACTTTCACTAATTTCTCAGTTCTAACATTCCATCTAGCAAAACTTAGTCATGCTCTGCGTTCAAGTAATAATTTAACTGCTTTACTCTATATAAGCGCCATGAAACAATAGCTCAAATGTAATAGAAGAAATAAAGAAATATAAAAATAAGTCAAATTGACAGTTGATCTTGGGGTGAGAATACGTGAAATACTTAAATTTTTTAGATGACGAAGACTATGATAAGTTAGAGTTGCTTATGACTTTGCAACACTATAATGAACAATTTCTAACGAAAAAAAAGTTAATAGAATTAACTGGTCTATCTAAATTCTTATTAGATAAATATATCACCGAGTTAAATGCCGCCTATCCAGAATTGAAAATCCATGAAAATAGTTATGATGAATTGTTCTATCAGTCCGTATCAAATGATCTGATTCAATCAGTTCAATATGATTATATTCAGCGATCCTTAAAATTTCGTTTTTTTATAGAGGTATTAGTTGAAGAAAAAACCATAAAAAGATTTCAAGAGGAGCAGCATATAGCCAGAACGACGCTCTATCAGATCCGGGGAAAAGTTGTCGCCTGTTTAGAAAAAGAGCAAATCTTCATTAAAAAAAATAAACTAACTGGTAACGAAATGAACATTCGGTCTCTTATTTTCGATATAGTAGCGTACTTTTATTTTGGTAAGAAATATCCTTTTTCAAAAGAAAACGACAAAGAGGCGCAACAACTACTACAACAGCTACTCACTTATTTCAACTTAGATCTAAGCTTTTTTCAGAAGGAAAAATTGGCTTTATTTATTCATATAGTTCAAATACGCATAAGAAGTCGGCACCTTTTGAAAGAGACTCTGTGTTCTAGCAGTGCTAAAACACAACAAGTCTTTGGTCGGCAGTTAGTTATGATTGAACAAGCTCTTCATACATCTGAAATTCCAATTTCAGACAACTTTAAAGAAAGTAATTATTTGCTACTTTTCTTATTTATTACGGATATTTTTGATGTCGAATTGCGTTTTGATCAAACCCTTTTTACTCAGAGTCAAGAAGCAACAAAACGCTTAATCAAGCAGTTAACAACTCAGTTTCAAATAAGCAATTCGCAACAGAAACAATTGTATGATTCATTTTTCAAAAAAATTTTGGGATTATCTACTTTTAAACAAAGTTACACTACCTTTATAGAAACAACTACGCATAGCTATTTTGCAGATGTCTATGCGCCTGTGCATAACTTGATTTTAAATTTCACTCGAAAAGACCATTTTCTTTTATCATTGGAACTTTCACAACGAAACCAAACGAAGCTTTATTATGATATTATGTTTACCATATTGTCTCTTCTTGAGCCGTCACAATTCGGAAAACCGATTAATATTTATGTAGATTTCTCATCTGGTGCCGCTTATACAGAATATATTCGCCAAAGTTTGAAACGTTTCCGTGATTTAAATATTGCCTTTCAAGAAAAATTTAATAATGACACTCACATTTTTTTATCAGATTATCGGCTGCAAGAAGCAAATTGCCAGCAGATCATTTGGAAACAGCCACCTACACCCGCTAATTGGTCAAAATTTGCTAATTTAGTCGTTAAACTACGGAAATTTGAGCTAGAAAAGATCACTCCTGAATAGAAAAAAAGCGTGATACAAAACGAGTTTTTCGCTTTGTTTCACGCTTATCTTTTTCGTTTAAATCCAGCCTTTTTCCTTTGCCACACTTACCGCTTCGATCCGATTTTTTGCATTCAGTTTATTCAAAATCTCTGACATATAATTTCGGACCGTTCCACTAGTTAAAAATAATTTCTCAGCAATTTCTTTAGACGACAAACCATCCCCAACTGCCAGTAAAACTTCTTGTTCCCGCTCCGTCAACGGATTTTCTTGTTGTGAAAATAACCCCGTTACAAGCTCTGGTGAATAAAACTTTTTCCCTTTCATCACCGCACGAATATTGCCAATCAGCTCATCTGTCGGTGTGTCTTTTAACAAATAGCCTGATACATCAGCTTTTACTGCACGCTCAAAATAACCTTCTCTAGCAAAAGTGGTTAAAATGATCACCTTTTGTTTCTGATGCTGTAATTCTTCTGCTAGATCCAAACCTGTTTTCAATGGCATTTCGATATCTGTCAAGCAAATATCTGGTTGATGCTTTTCGATCAATGCTAATGCTTCCACCCCATTTTTAGCAATCCCTACCACCTCCAAATCATCCTCTAAACCTAAAATCGTTGCTAAAGCTGAAGACAATAATCCTTGGTCTTCTACGATAATTAATTTAATCATTGATCGTCTCCTCTTTTTTATCCACAGGTACTGTGAATAGTATCTTCATCCCATTTTTTTGCGTAAATTCGAGTTTTCCACAGATACTTTCGATGCGCTCGCTTAATCCTGTTAATCCATTACCATACACAGAATCTTTCATTCCGCGACCATCATCTTCGACTGTGAACCTGTAATGAGTAGCATTTTTTTCTATAATAATCCTGCAATGACTCGCTTTGCTATGACGAATCACATTTGTGACACTTTCCCGTAAACAATAACTCAGTGTATTTTGAATGTCCGTGGCAAGCTCTCCTGTTAACTCTTCGCCCTCTGTGGATAAAATAATTTTCGCAGTCCGCAGGCTTTTTTCAATCATAATCATTTCTTCAGCAATCAACACATGACGCATACTTGAAACAATTTCCCGTACCGTTTGTAAGGTACCTCTTGACGTTTCTGCGACCTCTGCGATTTCTCTTTTAGCCAGCTCACGATCTTTGTCTACCAACTTCCCTGCCAGCTCTGTTTTGATCGTCATGATCGACAACGACTGTCCTAATGTATCATGCAAATCTCTAGCGATTCGGTAACGTTCCTCTTGTTTGATCACATATTCCATCCGTTGCGTAGATTGATACATTTGTTTACGTAATTCAGCTTGTTTACGAATCGAACGACCCGCAAAAGGTGCTGCACAGATAAAAAAGCCATAAACAAAAATCGTGATTTTTAAATCTTGAGCCATATATTCCGGCAAGTGGCTTAAACTAAACGGCACCGGCGTCAGCGTACATAATAACGCAATATAATAATACTTAAACACATGTTTTTTCATCGGGACAAAACCAATCATCCACGCTGGATAAATAAACAAGTAGATATACCCAAAGTAGATCGTATAAAAGAGCGATATCCCATACATCAACGCCATCCAAAACGGAAACCATTTCCCATTAAATAAACAATTTCGGTAGGTCACAACAAAAATCCCCAAAGTGAACAATGCTAACTGTTTATCAAAATTATCATATGGAAACATCGCGATAATCGGAATCAAAATAAAAATCAACCAAATAAATGAAACAAAACCATCCTCTTTCGGATACAACCTAAACTTCCCTATCATAACTTACCCCTAACGTTTTATTTCTTCTCTACGACCATTCAGATATATTGATAATACCATAATTCCTACAAAATAAATGAAGATGACCAACATTCCTTTCACATCTGGTAACTGTCCTGCTGCCAACTGTTTAGCCCCTTGCGCTGCATAAAAAGTCGGTAACCCTGTAGCAATTTTTTGAACGACTTCTGGGAACATATCGATCGGCCACCATAATCCACTGGCAATCGCAAGCGGCATCAAGATCATATTATTCAGTACACTAGCTGTATTTGGATCTTTCACTAGGCTCACGATCGTTGCTAGTGAAACGATCGGTAAACATCCATACAAAATCCAGACAGCACTGGTGATCCAGGTCATGAAATCCATTTGAACGTCATTTACAAAATGCCCAACCAAAAATATAACGACCAACAATAAACTATTGATCAAAAACTGCGTTAAAATCTTACTCACATAATACATACTTTCTGGCAGAGGGGATAGGCGTAAAAACTGCTTCACACCTTGTTTACGATCCTCGATCAAGGTCATCGAAAAGGAAAATAATGAACTGATCATCACGCTATAGGTTGCCATTTGAATCATACTGTCTTTATAAAAAATAGCCAGATATTCTTCAGGAACCCCCATATTAAAGACTTTAGTAAAGAGCAGATAAAAACCGACTGGCATTCCTAACGAAAAAAAGATAAATGGCTTGCTTCTAAATAAAGAACGGCTTAAATCTGTTTTGGTTTGTACTACTAATGCGTTCATTTGTTTTCCTCCTCGACCAATGTATTGAAGACTGTTTCTAAACTTCCTGGGGTGATCAACAAATCTTTGAAGGTAATTTCTGCTGCGAATAATTCTATAAGTGTTTCATCGCTGTTTGAAGTATAGAGCGTTACGTTGTTTTCTGTTTGTTCAATTGTTGATACATACGGCAACTCAGCTAGTTTTGCTTCATCATGATCGTCTAGTAATTGAAAGCTCAATTTGTTTTGCAGCATTTCAGACTGAATACTTTCTAATGTCCCGTCATGAACGATTTCACCTTGTTTCATCAGTAAAATTCGAGTAGCAACTTTTTCAATTTCTTCTAGATAATGAGTGGTTAAAATAATTGTTTTGCCTTGTTCTTTTAGCGTATTGATTTTTTCCCAGAAAATTTTGCGGCTGGTGACGTCCATCCCCGTTGTCGGCTCATCTAAAAAAAGCAGTTCTGGATTTCCGATAATCGATAGCCCAAATGTCAGGCGGCGTTTTTGCCCACCAGATAGTTTCGTTGTGTACGTGTTTTGATGTTCATTTAACCCAGTTATGTCTAACAAATCCTCTAGAGAAAGCGGATTGAGGTAAAAACTACGGAAAAGTGTCAGTAGTTCTTTGACTTTAACATTGTCTAACGTCGTGCTTTCTTGCTGCATCACACCTAATTTCATTTTATTTTTTTTATTCAGTGGTTTTGCACCAAAGAGGTTTATTTCCCCCGTTGTTGGGCGAATCAAGCCAGTTAAGCAATTGATCAATGTGGTTTTTCCAGCACCATTTGGCCCAACTAGAGCGATGATTTCGCCTTTATTCACGTTTAAAGAAACTTGCTTTAAAATTGTCTTTTTGTTGATTGTTTTTGTGAGTTGATTGACTGTGATCATTTTTTTCTCCCCTTTGCTTATGTCCTTATCTTATCTGAGTATGGGGAATCTTGTTAGATGATCTTGTCATGAATCTAGATGACATTTGTCATGTATAAAGCAAAAAAGTGATTGGGCCATAACTCTACGAGTTACAACTCAATCACTTGGAATCCGAATAAGCAGTGGAAGCAGAAGCACCCCCTCTTATTTCTCGGGGTTAAACACTTATGTCCCATCCTTATTCTTTCTATTTATTAGTCTTCAATGTAGGTCCATTTAAAGTCATATTTCGCACCAGTTGAATGATACACAACATCTTTTACTTTTTCAGAACGAAGATGCGCTTCAGCTTTTTGATACAATGGAATGACACCCATATCATTCATAATAACTTTTTCTGCATCCTGCATGTCTTTCCAGCGTGCTTCTGGGTTATTTGCATTTGTTGTTGCAGCACTTTCTACTAACTTATCATATTCAGGATTTGAATAGTGCCCTCTATTATAAGAGTTATCTGTCGTAAATAAATCTAAGAAACTACTTGGGTCCGCGTAATCTGCTCCCCAAGCACTAACAGCGATTTGGAAGTCCCCTTTGTTTGAACGATCTAAGCGGACTGAAAATGGTACTGGGCTAACAGATACTTTCAAGCCCTCTAAAGTATCAGATAACGACCCTTGAAGATATTCGGCCATTTTCTTCGCGTTATCGGTATCATCGATCAATAAATCGATTGATACTGTGGAAACACCTAATTCATCTTTGGCTTTTTTCCATGATTCTTTGGCTTTATCGACATTATACGTAACTTCATCACCTAGCTCTTTGGCAAAGTCTTCGTCTGTTTTCGGATCTGCTGCTAGCCCTTCAGGCACTAAGCCCATTGGAACAGCTGAACCATTCGCTAAAATTTGCTCAACTAACGCTTTACGATCGATTGCATAAGATAATGCTTTACGTAGGTTTACATTTCGGTAAGGTGAGTTTTCTTCTCTTTGGTTTGGCTCAAGATAAAACGTTGAAGCACCTTTTAAGATAATATAGTTAGGTTCATTTTTCATTTGTTGGGCTAATTCACCAGATAAAGGTACTTCATCTGCCTGACCGTCTTGGAATAAGTTCAATGATGTTGGTGCTTCTTTCACAACATCGATCGCTACTTTATCTAATTTAACGGTATCTTTATCCCAGTATTTATCATTTTTTGAGTAAGACCAGCTTGTATCTGTTCCTGGTCCATCAAAATCAGTTAATGTAAACGGACCATTATAAACTGCTTTATCACTCGCTGTCGTATAGTCTTTCCCATATTTTTCAGCAATATCTTGTCTTTGTGGTAAAAATGAAGGGAATGCTAATAAGTAATCAAAATAAGGTGTTGCTTTTTCTAACGTAATTTCTAATTCATAATCGCCAACTGCTTTTATGCCTAGCTCTTCTTTTTTCATTTCGCCTTTAGAGATCTTTTCAGCATTTTTTACAGAATTGTACATATAAGCGTATTCTGATCCAGTTGCTGGATCGACTGTTCTCTGCCAGCCGTAAACATAATCGGCTGCTGTTACAGATTTATCATCTGTCCATTTAGCATCTTCTCTTAATTTCACTTTATACGTTAAACCATCTTCACTAACTTCCGCTTTTTCAGCAGCGCCAGCTGGTTGAGGCTTACTGTCTTTATCTAAGCGGTAAATTCCTTCATAAACATTATTCAATGCAACAAAACTCACTTCATCTGTTGCTAATGAAGGATCTGCACTTGGCATTTCTTGTCTTTCAATATATCTAAAGACTTTTTCGTCACTGCCAGACCCACCGTCGGCATTTTTAGAACCTCCGCCACATGCAGCTAGAGCAATACTTGATACTGCAAGTAATCCGAGCAAGGCACTTCTCTTTAATTTCATGTAAAAAACCCCCAATTTTAATAAAAGCTACAACGAATATATCAAAGTTCTAAGTTGCCCACAATTAAAACACCATGGTAGGTTTAGTAAAAATATTCTGAATTTTTTCTAATGTAAATTAAAAAAAAGAAGCAATCTGCCCTAAGGCGTTGCTTCTTTTGATATTTAACTATTTTGCATAGTCTACTGCACGAGTTTCCCGGATAACGGTCACTTTAATGTGACCTGGGTAATCTAGGTCGTCTTCGATCTTCTTACGAATATCTCTAACTAAGCGAACCGCTTCTAAATCTGTAATTTCGTCTGGTTTGACCATTACACGAACTTCACGTCCGGCTTGTACAGCGAAACTAGATTCAACTCCTTCAAAGCCATTAGAAATATTTTCTAAGTTTTCTAAGCGTCGAATGTAATTTTCCATTGACTCGCTACGAGCTCCCGGTCTAGCAGCTGATAGAGCATCTGCTGCTGCAACCAATACAGAAATAACAGAAGTTGCTTCTACGTCACCATGATGGGATGCAATCGCATTGATCACTGTTGAATTCTCTTTGTATTTAGCAGCCAGTTCGGCACCGATCTCAACGTGAGAGCCTTCGATTTCATGATCTAGTGCTTTACCAATATCATGTAGTAATCCAGCACGTTTCGCTAATTGAATATCTTCGCCGATTTCTGCAGCCAAGACACCTGTTAGTTTAGCGACCTCGATTGAGTGGTTTAATACGTTTTGACCATAACTTGTACGGAAACGTAAACGACCTAAAATCTTAATCAAATCTGGATGTAAGGTGTGCGCACCAACTTCAAAGGCCGCTTGTTCACCGTATTCACGAATACGTTCATCCATTTCCTTACGAGATTTTTCAACCATTTCTTCAATACGGGCTGGATGAATCCGGCCATCTTGAATCAGTTTTTCAAGGGTCATTCGAGCGATTTCTCTACGAATTGGATCAAATCCTGAAAGTACCACAGCTTCCGGCGTATCATCAATAATCAAGTCGATTCCTGTTAAGGTCTCTAATGTACGAATGTTACGCCCTTCACGGCCGATGATTCTTCCTTTCATCTCATCATTTGGTAAACTTACAACCGACACAGTTGTTTCGGAAACTGAATCAGCCGCACAGCGTTGAATCGCCAGAGAGAGCAAGTTTTTGGCTTTTCGATCTGATTCTTCTTTCGCACGTTGTTCAGATTCTTTAACCATTACTGTTAATTCATGACTCAATTCTTCTTCTGTTGATTTCATGATGATATCTTTTGCTTCATCTTTAGATAGTGAAGCAATACGTTCTATTTCTTGATGTTGCTTTTCAACTAGTTCTTCTACATCTTTTTCTCGCTCATCAATTAATTGCTGTCTAGCACCAAGTTTCTCTTCTTTTTCTTCCAGTGAGTTTTCACGTTTTTCAAGAGAGTCATCTTTACGATCTAACGTTTGTTCTCTTTGTAATAAACGATTTTCTTGAGATTTAAGCTCTACTTTGCTTTCTTTCAACTCACTTTCAATTTCTGACCGATACTTCTGGTTTTCTTCCATAGCTTTTAATAAAGCTTCTTTTTTCAGAGTCTCCGCTTCTTTATTGGCACTTTCAATTATGCCTTCTGCAGAGGACTTTGCACCATCTATAGCCTTTTCATGACGTGATTTTGCAACGACTAACCCTAAACCAAGACCGACAATTACACCGATGATAGCGAGGAGAATTTCTAAACCCATTGTTTCCACCTCCGTACTATCTTCAAATTTTCAATATTCATGTAGTTTTCTGATAAACTATAATCAATTATCAATATGTCTACTTGCATACATGTAAAAGTTATATACTAATATTTGTATACAACTTTATTCTAATGTTTGTACACCAGTGTGTCAACTTAAAAAAGCCCTTTCCCGACGAAAGGGCTCTGGTGGTGAAAAGATTTTCCACTACAACATAAAACAAACCAATAAAAAGCTTTTGAAAGCCCTTATTGGTTTGTCTCTTAAACTGTATTATTCTTCGTCAAGAGGAAGTTCTTCTTGCGCTTGTTCTTCTTCAACGATAGCTGTGCCATCACCGATGCCGAATGCATCACGGACACGTTTAGAAACTTCTTCAACCATTTCTGGATGCTCAGTCATATAAACTTTAACATTTTCACGTCCTTGACCGATGCGTTCTTCTTTGTAGCTATACCACGCACCACTCTTATCGACAATATCTTTTTCGACAGCCATATCAAGTAATTCTCCTTCTTGAGAAATCCCATGACCGTACATAATATCTACTTCTGCGACTTTAAATGGTGGTGCTACTTTATTTTTAACGACTTTGATTTTTGTACGGTTACCAATGATGTCTGTTCCTTGTTTTAATTGCTCTGCACGTCTGACTTCTAAACGAACAGTTGCATAGAATTTCAAGGCACGACCACCAGGAGTCGTTTCAGGATTACCAAACATAACACCGACTTTTTCACGAATTTGGTTAATGAAAATCGCAATCGTCTTCGTCTTGTTGATGGAACCTGAAAGCTTACGTAAGGCCTGTGACATCAAACGTGCTTGCAAGCCGACGTGACTTGCGCCCATCTCACCATCGATCTCTGCACGAGGTACTAGAGCCGCTACAGAGTCAATAACAACAATATCGATTGCGCCACTGGAAACTAATGCATCTGCGATTTCCAATCCTTGTTCACCAGTATCTGGTTGTGAAAGAAGTAGTTCATCGATATTTACACCCAATGCTTGTGCGTATTGAGGATCCAAAGCGTGCTCTGCATCGATAAATGCAGCTGTTCCGCCTTGTTGTTGTACAGATGCGATTGCATGCAATGCAACCGTCGTTTTACCAGAACTTTCTGGCCCGTAAACTTCAACGATTCTTCCGCGAGGATAACCGCCTACACCTAATGCAACATCCAATGCGAGTGAACCACTAGGAATAGTCGAAATTTGCTGATCGATCTTTTCCCCTAATTTCATTACTGAACCTTTACCAAAGTTCTTTTCGATTTTTTTTAGTGCGGCATCTAAGGCCACTTTACGATCATCTGCCAATCGATAATCCTCCTTATATATAAACGATTTAAATTCCTTTTCAATAAATATATCATAACTGGTTTATTTAAAAAAAGCAAGAGAAAAACGAACAAACATTCGCCTTTTTATTTTTTCTTAGTTACTGCTCTTAAAATCAAGTCCAAGCCTTTCATCACAGCACCTTGGCGAATATAACTGCGATCACGATTAAAATGTTGGAGCACAGCGATAGTTGGTTGCCCTTTTTCTGCTAAGCCGATCCAGACTGTCCCTGCCGGCTGTCCTTCTAACTCCTCGGGGCCTGCTACACCTGTAAATGATACAGCAAAATCTGCATCGGATAATGTTCTTGCTTGTTCTGCCATCGCGATCGCACAAGCCTCACTTACCGTTCCTTCTTTTTCAAGTAATTCAGGATCAATCCCTAAAAAATGTGCTTTTGTTTCAGCGGAATAGGTGACAAAACCGCCCTTAAATACTTCTGAAACACCTGCGATATCTCCTAAGGTACTTTGAAAGAGTCCGGCTGTTAGACTCTCTGCAGCTGTTACCGTTTTTCCATGTTTCTTTAATGCGTCGACGGTAACTTTTACTAAACTGTTCTCGTCGCCATATCCATAGAAATACGCACCAACTTTAGCCATGACCTCAGCTTCCAACTTATCCAATAACTGCTGCCCCATTAGCTCATCAGCGATCTTAGCCGTTAAGCGTAAGGTCACTTCATTTGGTTTAGCGTAAGGCGCAATCGTTGGATTGGTTTGCGTGTCGATCAGTTCTTTTAATTCTGTCACTAATTGTGATTCACCAATCCCATAAAACCTCAACACTCTAGAAATCAGTTGCTCCGCTTGCGGGAAAAGCTCTTCTAGTAATGGACGGGCGTTTTGCTGAAACATGGGTTTTAATTCGTTGGGTGGTCCTGGTAATAATAAATACGTCGTTTTATTTTCCGTGATCAACGTGCCCACTGCCAGCCCTGTAGGATTTTGAACAGCGATTCCACCTTCGATCATCAAGGTTTGTCTTAAATTATTTTCGGTCATTTTGTTTTTTGAAAAAGTAAAAAATTCATGAAGGCGAGCAAGGGCCTGTTCATCTTGAACTAAAGGACGATGAATATGTGCGGCAACTGTATCTTTGGTTAAATCATCATCTGTTGGTCCTAACCCACCACATAAAACGATTAGATCACTGCGACCCTCAGCTTCAACCAACAATTGTTCCAGACGTTTCGGATTGTCTCCTACAACGGTATGATAATACACCTCGATTCCTAAATTTGCTAATTCTTCTGATAGAAAAGTTGCATTTGTATTGACGACTTGTCCTAATAACAACTCTGTACCAACTGCAATGATCTCTGCTTTCATTTTTCTCCTCTTCTCTAATAAGATACGTAAAACGATTCTTATTTCATTTTATCACAGGAAAATTTTTTGTTACTGTGAAACGGCTTTATTTACTTATATTTTGATACAGCAAAATAATTATCATTTATATAATAATATGATACAATTTGTTTGTTGAGTTGAAAAAAGGAGGAAAAATATACAAATGACAGCATTTATTGGATTATTAAGTTTTTTAGGAATAATAATTGGAGGCGTTCTTTCATTAAAAGCCGTTTTCAAAAAACAACCGAAAAAGAAGGCCTTAATTTTAACAGGAGCTAGTTTTATTGTAATGATCGGTGCACTTGCCTTAACACCCGCATCACCACGCGTTGACATCGCCGAAAAATCAATTGAAACAAACGAACAAGGAACCGCAATAATCGAAGGAAAAACGAATGATCAAAGTAACATCACACTTGATGGAGAAAAAATCGAAACAAAAAACGGTGAATTTTCTTACAAAGTTACCCTAAAAGACGATCAACCGCAAAAACTAACTTTTGTCGCTTCCATCGGTGATACGGATAAAGCTGAAACAGTCGAAGTCAAACCATCAAAAGCGTTCGTCGCTTTTTTAAACGAAGAAAAACAAGAGCAAGAAACATTAGAACAGGCCGAAACGGCTTTAGTTTTAGCTGAAAGTAAACCGACTCAAAAAAATTATGATGAAGCTGTAACCCGCATTAATTCTCTAACTAAGGAACGAGATGACTTCACCAAGCGTTTAGCCATTATAAAAGAAAATGTGCCCATCTACGAAGCAGTCGAATTAGCGGAAACGAAACAAACAAAAGAACAAGTCGATTCAGCCGCGGCCTTAGTCGCCAAAGCAACCTTAAATAAAGATTCTTTACTAAAACGTTTAACCACTGTTCAACAAAAAATTACTGAGAAAGAAAAAACAGAGAAACAAATTGCGTCCGCCCGCGAAGCAGTCGAAAAAGCGGAACAGGAACCAACAGATGATCATTACAATCAGGCAATAGCCAGAATCAAAGAACTGCCAAACGGCAATACAGACTTAACCAATCGAGCAAATGCGGTTAAACAAACACTTACAGCCCAAAAAGAAGAAGCAAAAAAAGTAGCTGAAGCGCAAAAGAAAGCCGAACAAGAAGCGCAAAAAGCTGCTATTGAACAGCAACAAGCACAAGCTGCTGCCGCTCAAACACCGGAAACCCCTGCACCAGATACACTGGGAACTGAAGAAATGGTCCTAGTTACTCGAACAGGAGAAAAATACCATAATCGCAAGTGCGGCAACGGAACTTATACTCCAGCAACGCTAGAAGAGGCACAAGCAAGAGGTTTAACACCTTGCTCTAAATGCTATTAGCACTATATAAATAAAAAATAGGCACTTCCAATCGTAGGAAGGCCTATTTTTTTACCAATAAATCAATGCATAAACATATATGCTGAAATCAAATACAACAACCAAATATGCAGTGGATAGAAGAAATAAAAGAAGTTCTTCATCCCTCTTCCTTTTTCACCATTAAACAACATAATAGGAATTACGGCAAAAATCATCATCCATTGTGTGGAGCCTTGGAAAAAGAAAAGTACCGCTACTAACGCAATCATCACACATTGTAACCAACGTTGATTTTTTGCTAAATACATCAACGGAATCAATAATACCATCAAACTATTTTCCGTAAACAGTAAGGCTGGAATAAAATTAACACCCCAGACTGCTGCCATGATCGTACTTGGATTTGACATAAGCATCATTAAAATGCCAGAAGATAATAGTGGGAATAAGATAATGATAATTCCCACTATTATCTTACTGAACTCTTTACTTGAGCGACCTTCAGAAATTTTATCGATTCCATACATCATCAGCGTTCCGACTAAAAGATCACGGAAAATATTATTCATCAGCTGAACTTCCTCATACCCGACAATCTTCTGTAAAACTAAACTTCCCAATGTCATGAGCACCATGCCTAAATACAAACGCACCATATATTTTTCTTTGCTTCTTGTATGACTAAAACCAACCACACTAACAAAGAAGAACAGTGTCGCAACCGGTCGACCAAACCAATCCAACCAATTCGGTGCACCCATCGGAACAAACATTTGATGAATATGATCGATAAACATTAGAACGATCCCCATTATTTTTAAATCAAATGTAGTAAAACCCTTAAACTTACTCGCTGTTAAACTATTCATTATGATACACTCCTCACTTATTAACCTAACGTATTATAAAATAAAGGAACTTTTTTTACCTTAGAATCACCTTTCAGGCGTTTATCAATTTTGTCATACGAGAAATGTTCGTTCAAAATAAAAAAAGAGTTAAAACAAACCTTTTCACAGCTTTGTTTTAACTCCTAGAACTATTTTCTATTGATGAACGCTAAAACGTTGGTTTGGATGTGCATTTTTCTCAATTTCATCAACCATCGCAATTGCATAATCGGCATAAGAGATATAGCTTTTACCCTCTTTATCTGTTTCTAATTCTTCGCCAGCCACAACATATTTACCAGTTTTTGCACCTTCAGCATCGAATTCTGCTGCTGGACTAATGTAGGTCCAGTTAACATCTTTAGCAGATTCTAGTAAATCTAGCCCTTTGCCCATTGCCGTAGCTAATGGTTTAAATGCGTCAGGAAAATCTGGTGTTTCACTTAAACGAACAGTGTGTTCTGGATTTACAAATAAACTTCCAGCGCCACCTACTACCAATAAGCGTGTGTTTGTATTTGTCAAAATATCGATCAAATGTTGTGTTGAGCCAGTAAATTCACTAACGTCGCCCCAGAACCCCAAAGCACTGACTAAAACATCAAAGCCTTTCACATCTTCTGTTGTTAAATTATAGACATCTTTTTCGATAACCGGTGTGCCATCTGTGATTTTTGCTGCATCACGAACGATCGCTGTTACGTCTAATCCGCGTTTTTCTGCTTCTTTCAAAATTGCTGAACCTGCTTTACCGTTTGCTCCTAAAATTGCTACTTTCATGTTTTATTCTTCCTTTCTTATAATGAAACTTTTTTTGTTACATTTACATTTAAAAAGAGAAGAGACATGTTTAAGTCTCTTGCTGCTTGATTTGATGGATCACATCAGATAAAGCAATTTCTTTTAATTCTGATTCCATACTTTGCTGCACTTTTACATATTGTTTTTCTAAAACAGATTGGATATTCGCTCCAACAAGACAGTTTGGATTAGGGTTTTGATGAATATTGAATACTTCATGATCTAACTCGACTGCTTCATAAACATCATAAAGAGAAATATCTTCTGGTTTTTTCAACAAATAGGTTTGAGTTGCGCCTCTGCTTGTATGAATGAGTCCAGCCTTTTTCAGCTTGCTCATCAATCGTCTGACGACAACTGGATTCGTATTGACACTTGCTGCGATCAATTCAGAATTGACACGATCGGGCGGACCGATTTCGATCAAACTGAGAATATGGATCGCTACACTTAATTTCGTCGACATGGCCATGTCTATCACTCCAACTCTTAGTAACATTCTAAGTTACATTTAAATCTTACTGCGATTTCTTGGAATTGTCAATAGATAAGTTTCAGTTTGGTTTATTCTACTCAATAAAAATGATTTCCAATGTTTTCTTGTCCTCTTGCCTGGCAAAGATATACACTGAAAATCATTTTTATTTCGTTATTCTACAATGATTTGTTTACTACTTCCACCTGAATTTTCAAAATGAATGGTAAATGTTTCGCTGGTTTCATCATACGTGATGCCGTCACTCATCGTCAAAATCTGATTGAAATCCTTAGGTAATTTAACAGTCATCACAACATTTGACTGAGTTGGATCTGCTAATACATAAGTTTTCTTTCCTTCGTTCGTTTTTCTAAGCAAAGAAACGGCCTTGTTAGAAGTGATGCCAGAAACACTACCACCCGTGTCTTTCCAGATATTTACGCCTAGATAATTCGCTTTTTTCAATTCAACAGCTTGGACATCTGCAGAATTGGCTAAAATCGTTACTGGTTTTTCCGCTGCATATGTTTTTAATCCTGTTTCATCAATTCCTGGCAATGTTACGTATGCGTACTGCTCGTTCGTTGGATTTTTCCCGTGATCTAGTACAAACTTGCGATAGTTACCAGTGTATTGATCATTACTAGGAAAAGCTTCGTTGATTTCCGTATAGGTTCCTTTACGAACTTCGCTGATCACATCCACTGTTGTATTTTCTGGGAAATAGTACCCGATATTTGCATTTTGATGATCCGACTTTAAGAGTAGCCATTCTTTAGCACTGCGTTCTTTTGCTTGTTGGATCACACCATTGTTTGATAATACTTCATAGTTGTACTTATCATTTAATAGACGATTATCTACGATTGTTTCAATTGAAGCAGTTGTATCCCCTTTAATACCTGCACCTAATGCTACAATTTGTCCATCTACCATAAACCATGATTTTTTCCCTTGTAGGTTCATTGGTAACACAGTGCCATTATTTTTTGTCCCAACTTTGTTCAACGCCATTCCTATAACCGCTTGATCCTCTAATGCTACACCACCAACCCATTTTTCTTTTGAAGTAACGGTTGTAAAGGCTGATACTTCATCTTTCAAAGGAACAGTATCGACTGTTGTGCCAGGTAATCGATATGGGTCGACTGTCGGCCAATAGGCTGAATTAAATTGTACTTCGTCATCATTATATAAATACAGCATACCATCAGCTGTATGCCAACCGCGTTTATTCTCTTTATTACCCGCTTCAAATGAAGAGATCCTGCTAGAATATAAGCCTAAGCTCACCATATAATTGGGCGTTCTTTGAACGAAACGGTCCATTGACGCATACAATTTTGCGCCAACAAACGGCAATGTATCTCCAATAATTGACGAATCATCCAATACAGACATCGTCATTTGCAAATCGTTATAATCTCTTGCATTCGTTAAATAATACGTTGGATTTTCTTTCATCCAATATTTTGCCGCTTCTTTAAATTTCGTTTGGTATTCTGTTGGTGCAAATTTTGAGACGATCAATAAATTGTAAAGCGTTGTAGAGCCATAACCGACTTTGGTTTTAGCTGGCGCTCTTGAGATCGAGCGACCATTGACGATAGGTAACATTTCGCCTTGATAGATCAATGGAATAAAGGCTCGGTCTACATTTTCAACGAATGATCGGACGATTTCTGGTTCCATTTCAAATTTAGAGTCTTTAGTGATAGCTAAAATTTGCCCCACGCCTTTCATCAGTACGTTTCCATATGAACCTGTGTAGGGAATATTGTTATGCTGAATAAACGAGCCATCTTGATAAAAGCCATCGCCTTTTGTCACTAATTTAAACACATCAACAATACTACTTGAAGCTTGGCTGATTTTCCCATCATTTCCTTGTAAAATCCCTAACGCTAAAACGGTTTGAGCTAAATCTGTTCGATTAGCTCCAGACGTCACAAAATTGGGAATAAATGCTAAATCCACAAATGTTCCTTGCGCTTTGGTATACAGCTGTTTAAATGGATCAGGGACATAACCACTCATCGCATCCGTGTATTGTTGCTGTTTAGCCTGTGGTATTTCATCTCCAAGAATCATTAAAATACTGATAAATTTTTGTGGCACACCGATCTGCCAATCCCACCAATTACCGTGGTACTTTTTCCCATCATAGCCTTTTTTCGTCACCATGAAATCCAATCCATCATTGATTGCGGCAGCTATCTGTGGCTCATGATACAATGCACTACCTTTCGTTCCGTATGCTAACGCTAATTTCTGTAATTTCGTAAATTGCGTGGTCAAATCAGCCGATGCAGTGTTGCCTTGTTCAATCGACCAGAGATAGGTTCTGTTTGGTTCTTTATTCAATGTTTGATATAATTGCTCGGCTTCTTCTGACAGTTTATTTACGTAGCTCACAACGGTTGTATTCGTTTCATCATACTGGTCAGAAACCAATTGATTCTTCCATTTCTCTTTTAGTTTTGCATAATCGCTTGCATTATCCTCAACAGTAATACTTCCAACTATGCCGCTACGCATTGAAAGGACATTCAGTTTTGACAGATTCCCAAAAAGACGAATCCCTACATACCCTTCCCAATCACCATCGATCATTGCTGAAGTATTCGGATAAACCACTTCATTGTTTTCATACAGAAGTTGATCATTTAGAAAAGCTTTGATACTTTTTCCTTCATAACGAATCATCAATTTGTAACGCTGACCTGAAATTAATTTTGCTCCTGTGATATTCGTGATCCACTTTCCACCAGGCTGCCCCAGTTGCCATTGTCCATCACGAGTATATGCGAAGGATTGCCATTTTTTTGAATCTTGCAAATCACCACGAAATACTAATCCGAAGTTAGTTTGTCCTTCATATAAAAACGTATATTCCAAATCACCTGCACTTTTCACCCCTGCATTTTTATTTAGCGAAACAGATTCTAGATTCGTTCCTTGTTTGGTATTTCCAATCGTCAGACCATTGCTGCCAATCGTTTTGTCAGTTTTTCCGACCACATCTTGCCACTCACCAAGTTGTTGCGTAAAATCTGATTCGTAAATAACCGTATCCGCTTGGGTTATTTCTGTTACCTCTTCAGCAAAACTCTCACCACTCAATCCATAAGAAAAACTGCCAATTAAAAGCGAACAGCCCATCAAATACAGCATTTTTTTGTGCACATTCATCATTTTGTTCCCTCCATCTTTCAAGTTAAAAAAGCAACCGCTTTCATTTCGATTCATAATCGAGCACCCATAATACGACCTTACGACTATGGGTTGCTCGTTCTACTATTATTATAAACTGCTTATGGTTGTTTGCCAATGTAAGCTAAAATGCCACCATCTACATATAAAATATGACCATTCACAAAATCTGAAGCACTTGACGCTAAAAAGACTGCTGGACCACTTAGATCGACTGGTTCTCCCCAACGCGCTGCTGGTGTTCTTCCTACGATAAATTGATCAAAAGGATGACGTTCACCATTGTCTTGTTTTTCTCTTAGCGGTGCTGTTTGTGGTGTAGCAATGTAACCTGGTCCAATACCATTGCACTGAATATTATATTGACCATACTCAGCAGCAATATTTTTCGTCAGCATCTTAAGCCCACCTTTAGCCGCTGCATAGGCACTCACCGTTTCTCTACCTAACTCACTCATCATTGAGCAGATATTGATGATTTTGCCGCCGCCTTTTTCAATCATATCTGGAATAACTGCTTTAGCCATGATAAATGGTGCATTCAAATCTACGTCTACCACTTGTCTAAATTCAGCTGCCGACATTTCGATCATTGGAATGCGTTTGATGATTCCTGCATTATTCACTAAAATATCGATTGAACCAACCTCTTCTTTGATTTGCTTGACCGTTGCTTGAACTGCTTCTTCATCGGTTACATCACAAGCATAGCCTCGCGCCTCAATGCCAGCTTCTTGGTAAATGGCAAGTCCTTTATCGACAGATTCTTGAGATAAGTTATTAAAAACAATCGTTGCTCCTGCAGTAGCTAATGATTTCGCAATCTCTAAGCCGATCCCATGAACGGCTCCTGTAACCAACGCTACTTTTCCATCTAAACGAAACATGTCCATATTGAAATCCATTTTCCTACCTCTTTTCTATTTTAGTTGATCCATCGGCACCATATCCATGTCCGTATAGGTAATATTTTCGCCGCACATTGACCAGATAAAGGTATAATCGCCTGTTCCCACACCTGAGTGGATCGACCAGCTAGGTGAAATGATTGCTTGTTCATTAGCGACAACTAAATGCTTGGTTTCATCGGGTTTGCCCATCATATGGAATACACGAGTATCTTCGCTTGCATAGTCAAAATAAAGATAGGCTTCCATGCGACGTTCATGAGTATGACACGGCATCGTATTCCATGAGCTTCCCGGTTCTAAAACTGTATATCCCATTTGTAGCTGGCAGCTTTCACAAACATTTGGATGAATATATTGATAGATTCTGCGTTTATTTAGTGATAATGCTTCGCCCGTTTCCATCGGTTTGATTTGGTCGATACTGATTTTCACATTCGGGTATTTATGATGTGCAGGCACGCTATTGACATAGAATTTAGCTGGATTTTTTGGATCATCTGACTGAAAAACTACTTGTTTGGTTTCTTTTCCGATATAATAGCCATCTTGTTTTTTCATAGATTCTGTTTGACCATCAATTGTGATCGAGCCTGGACCGCCGATATTGATTACACCGAGTTCTCTGCGCTCCAAGAAATAATCCACACCTAATTCTTTTGTTAATACAATTTCTAATGGTTCTGTTGTCGGTGTTACACCGCCAAAGATCATCCGGTCATTATGAGTATAGGTCAAACTGATTTCACCTGGTGTAAACACTTTTTCGACTAAAAACTCTCTACGTAATTCTTCTGTTGAATAGTGACGGATATCCTCCGGGCTATGTGTGTATCTATTATCCATATTTTGCATGATTCATACTCCTCTATCGCATTATTTTTCCTGAGCCGCATGTTAAAAAGTCAGCGACTTCTTCTTTACTGAATTGATTACAATCTCCATAAACTGTATGCTTCAATGCCGCTGCTGCCGTAGCAAAATCGACGATTGCTTGAGGCTGCATTTTTTCTAGCATTCCGTGCAAGATCCCGCCAGCAAAAGCATCGCCTGCTCCCACTCGGTCTACGATCGGATCGATTTCATGGATTGCTGATTCGTAATACTGTTGATTGTGCCAAAGTGTCCCAATCAATTGGTTGGCACTGGCTGAATGGACTGTTCGTTTCGTTGAATAAAATAGTTGGATATTGGGAAACAGTTTTTGCATTTTTTCATAATAAAAAGCTACTTCATGCTCTTCATCATCTGGCTCATTTGCAATTCCCAATAAATTAACTGCATCTAATTTTCCAGCTGAACAATAATCGACATATGGCAACAGTTGCCGGATGGTTTGTCCTGCTTCTTTTTGACTCCACAATTTACTACGATAATTGATATCAAAACTAACTTTACAGCCAAATTTTCGAGCTTGCTTGATTAGTTCAAGAGTCATTGTCTGCCAAGACTTTGATAGCGCTGGCGTAATTCCTGAGATATGAAAAATATCCACATCATTAAATAAAGTAGCTAAATCCCATTCAAGTCCTTCCATTTCAGCAAAACTAGAACCTGCTCGGTCATAAATAACTGATGCTGACCGTTCACCGATCCCTGTTTCCAGATAATAAGTACCTAAGCGCTTGCCGCCTGCAAGCAGATAACGCGTATCCACATGATACTTCCATAAATGTTGACGGACCGCTTCACCTAAAGTCGTATCTGGTACTTTACTCGCAAAAACAACTTCATGTCCGTAATTCGCCAAAGAAATCCCAACATTGGCCTCACCGCCGCCATAATGAGCCTGTAAAGAGTCGCTTTGAACGAAACGATTTCCCGCCTGCGTTGAAAAGCGCAGCATGATTTCACCTAAAGTCACCACTTTCCCCATTTGCTCATCCCTTAATTTCTTTTAATTTTGCTGCATAGTGACGGGCTGTTTCTGTCACTTTTTGAAAATCTCCGATGGCCACTGGCGCTAATAAATCGCCACCAACGCCAACCGTTACTGCTCCAGCCTTAAACCAATCGGCCATATTGTCTAAATTGACACCGCCTGTCGGCATAATGCTCACTTGTGGCATCGGTGCCATAAAGGCAGAGATGATACTTGGTCCATACACGCTTCCTGGAAATAATTTCACGATATCCGCTCCGCTTTTCAACGCTTCTTGCACTTCAGTAATCGTCATACAGCCTGGTAAATATGGAACTTGGTACAAATTACAAAGTTCCGCTGTTTCCCGATTAAAGCTTGGGCTAACGACATATTCTGCTCCTGCCATAATCGCTAGTCGAGCTGTTACCGCATCTAACACAGTACCTGCACCAATCACAATGTCCAAACGATCACTGTAAACTGCCACTAATTCCTTGATCACTTCATCAGCTTGCGGCACAGTGAAGGTCAATTCAATCCCTGTCATGCCACCTTCAATGATCGCGTGACTAGCTTTTAAAGCTTCTTCTTTCGTCGCACCGCGCACAACCGCAACCACGCCTGTTTTCTCTAAACGAGATAAGATTTCGACTCGTTTCATCTAATCACCTATTCCTTCGTTTTATTATCCTAAAATTCCAAACGCACTTAACGCAATTGAAAGAATCAAAATGATCCAAATCACTCGTGTGGAGTTTAATTTTTTTTGCCCTAACATCCAATACGTCAAAAGCACTAAAAGAATCGGGACCAACGAAGGTAAAATTGCATCTAATGTATCTTGAATGACTAATTCAACACCATCTTTTTTATATACAAACGGCACTGTGGCTTTGATCACAGAAGGAATCAACGCACCTATCACAGTCACTCCTAAAACTGTCGCTGCATTCGTAAATGCTGATAATTTATCTTTTAAAGTTGTCACTAATTTGACCCCTTGTTTGTACCCAAGTGGCAATAACGCCGCCCGCCCAAACAACAAAGCGATATTGGCTACGATCCAAATCACACAGCCTACAACGGAACCATTTTGTGCAAGTGTTCCAGCAACTGAGCCAAAAATCGTTCCCCAAATCACATGGAATAATGAATCGCCAACACCAGCTAGTGAACCCATCAACGCTGTTTTTAACGCTACGATCGTGTCTTTAGCTTTGTAACCGTCTTGTTCTTCAATCGCAACATCGATCCCCATGATCAAGTTTCCAAAAATAGCATTGGTATTAAAAAATTGATTGTGCGTGCGCATCATATCTTGAAATTGTTTTTCATCATGTCCATAGAATTTTTTTAATACAGGTAAAATACCATATAAATAACCTGAACTCATCATACGTTCGTAGTTCCAATTCAATTGACTACCTACAATATAACGCCAGCTAATTGCATTTAATTCTTGTTTTGTTAGTTTTTGATTACTCATCCCCATCAAATCCTCCTTCAAAGTTGCTTGTACCAGAAACTGTTTGAGTGACTGATTTCTCACTATCTCGTTTAAACACTAACATTGCTGCAACCATCCCAATGATCGAAACACCCAACATTGGCACTTGTAGATAAGCGGCTAAGAAAAAGCCTAAAAGTAAATAGGGGATATATTGTTTAGTCGGCAAGTAACGTAGTAAAATCGCTACCCCGACAACTGGTAAAACACCGCCCGCTGTTTTTAAACCAGTCATTAACCATTCTGGCGTATTTTCAGTTATCGTTGTAACCGCAACATCTCCGACTAGCAACATCAATAAAATCGGGATAGCACGAGATAGGCCCCATAAAAATGAACCTGAAAGAACTAAACGAGGAATCCGTTTAATCTGCATATTATCGATTGCTTTATCGACACGGTGTAAAAGAAACACATTACAAAACCGAGCGACAACGTCTAATTGAAGCATCAATAAAGATACTGGGACAGCTAAACCGATCCCGTATTCTGCACCTTTTCCAGAAATCACCGCAAAAGCCGTTCCTAACACTGCACCCGTAAAGTAATCTGGAACAGAAGCACCACCGAATGCTGCAATCCCCAAACGCATAAGCTGCAACGTTCCTCCGACCATCAATCCTGTTTTGAGATCGCCCATGATCATTCCTGAGATCATTCCAGCGATCGCCGGCTGTGTCAATGTATTTGAAATAAGTGAATCATTAATCGCAATAAAAGCATAAACCGTAATAAGAATAATTTGATACGCCGCTAAATGCATGAATTTTCCTCCTAATTTTAAAAGCGGAACAAATCGGTTAATCCTGTAGAAAATTAGGAAATTAGCATTGAAACGTTCTTTGTTTCACTGACAATTTATCTATTTTCCTAAGGATTGATTTGTGCAGCTAGATAGTATAAAAGCGTAGCGAAACGTTAAGTTCCTGAACAATTTAGGAACTCATCTTAAAGACGTTTTTGGTCTTTCAGATGAGTTATCTAATTGTTGAGGGAACTGTTTCGCGCAGCTAGATAATTTAAAAGCGTAGCGGGCTCATCCAGCCTTGACAGGAAAATAGGAAAATCAGAGGGTGGCGCTTTTTGCCACAATCAGATTTTATCTTTTTCCCGAGAGGCTAGCTCTTGAAGCTAGATATGGTAACAACGTTCCGCTTTACTTTATCTTTATATTTTTCAACTTCTTAATTTCTTCATAAAATCGATTGCTGGATCGTTCGGCACCAATTGAGCTGTGATATTTACTCCTTTTGAAGTAATCGACTCAAAGACCGCTTCTTCAGCTTCTAAAACCTGGATACTTTTCGTCACTTCACGAGCACCCTCTTTATAGCTCATATTGCCGACATTGACAGTCTCAATCGGTCCCCCAGCATCTAAAAATTTCAGAACATCTGTTGGATTTTTAAATAGTAGGAAGAGACGTTGTTTTCCATACTTTCCAGCACAAATATTTTCTGCCGCTTTAGCAACAGGTAACACTGATAAACGCATAGAAGTAGGCGCTGCCATTCTAAGAGAGGATTTTTGCAGCGGATCTGAGGCTGCTTCATCATTTGCAACAATAATTCGCTGTGTGTCCAAACTTGTTGACCAAATTCCAGCAACTTGTCCATGAATCAAACGTTCATCGATACGGGTATTGACAATATTCGCTTGACCAGCATATTCGCTAAAGTTGCTAATCTCAGTTTCCAAACTAGCTTCTATAATATCTTTTTCCGCCTTATTCATTCCTGCTTTGACATCGACAATATTTTCTTTTGCTAAACAGACAAGTTCTCCCACAGTGACTTGTTGGTTCACAACTGCTTCAATTACAATCGAAAGAGTCATGCCCGCAATGATTTCAACGTCTGCTGTATTTAAATAGTTCTTCACTGCAACATTACAAGGTGTTCCGCCTAATAAATCTGCAATAATAAGTGTTGATCCGTTAAGGGCTTTCATTTTTTCATTTAACTCATTTTCAAACTGGATATTATCTCCATCAGGTCGCAAAGACACGGTATGAACATTTTCTTGCTGTCCAACAATCATCTCAAGACTGACTTTAACTCCTTCCGCCATCCCGCCATGGCTGATCAATACAATATTTTCCACTCGATTCCCTCCTAAAATGCAGGTCCCCCTACTTAACATGTTATGTCTCTTACGAATATACTATAACACATGCTAACTCATCCGTAAACCTAATATCTTAATATGTTGAGTTTTTTATTATGACCTGACTTATTGTTCGCATTTACTAACAAGAAAGGGAATAAAGCAATTGCTAAAGTAAAATTAACATGTTATGCTTAACTAACTATGTTAAGCGAACGGAGGTAAGCATTCGTGCTCCCAAAATATGAACAGATCAAACAAGATCTCTTAAGCGAAATAAAGAATCATACATTCATACCGGGTGATAAATTCTATTCAGAAGCAGACATCAAAAGAAGATATTCAGTCAGCTCCATCACGGCTGTCAAAGCGTTAAATGAACTGACCAGTGCGGGCTATCTTTATCGTATTCAAGGTAAAGGAACCTTCGTTTCAAAATCGAAGGTTTCTCAAAGCGTTAAATTTTCTGATATAGAACTTCATTCTTTAGATACTGAAAAAATCCAAGTCGTGTCAGTTGAAGAAGAAAAACAACCTGAAATTTTAAAAGAGCTCGGCTTGCCAGCTAGTAGCTCCTATTATAAAATCATCCGCGTCCGCTCTTTTGGCGATGTTCCTTTTTTAATTCATATCACCCACTTGCCAAAAAAATTAGTCAAAGAACCGATTTCAAAAAAACTGGCTGCCTACGCTAGTGTTTATGAACGCGTCCGTAAAGATTTTGATATCGATCTTTTTTCACTAGCTTCTATAGAAACTAATGAAATCGTCTTTCCTGACGATGCAGAATTACTAAATCTATTACAGTTAAGCTTTCGCGAACCAGCAGTTAAACAAGTCAAACACTCCTACTTACCAGATGGCAGCGTTGCTGAGTACATCGTTAGTTATAAACATTGGCGATATTTCAAAACGAAAATCGAAGTAGAAGCTGAATAAAATAAAAACAAAAGCAACCCCCGATTATTTCCGAGGGCGTTGCTTTTGTTTTTATTATTCAAAGTATTACTTTGATTTTTAATCAGTTACTTTTTTATAAATTGGTTGCTCTGAAAAGACGACTTCTTTGATCTCTTTTCCCTCTGTTTCAAAAATCACGACCTCGTTGAGTCCCTTTTTCAAAAACTCTTGCGGACAATATAACGATTGATTCGGTCCTATATCCCAGTAGCGGCCAAGATTGATTCCATTGACTACAATAACTCCTTTACCATAGCTAGAGCAATCAATAAAGGTATCTCCGATATCATTTAATTCCAGCTTCACTTGATAAAATGAAGGCTGTTGAGGAGCTTTACCTGCCGCATAATCAATTGCCTGTAGCTGTTCTTCTGATAAGGTCAAAGGATACTGCTGATACCCTTGGTGAAAATGAATATCCTGCATGATCCCGCCGCGAATACCTTTCGATTGTGTGGGGCTATTTAGCTTGAAGCCATAATTTACTCGGCCAAGATTCTCTACCAATACATCTAGGCTGATTTCCTTTTGAGCTACTTGACCACTTATCGTCAATTCTTCTCCAACTGTTTCTTGGTATTGCGTCGCCTTATGCTCACCATCAATGTAGATTTGAACACGATCGCTAGCTTCTATGACTTTTAATTTGTTTTCATGGAAATAATTTTTTAGATTTGCTGAATAGAGCATATAGCCATACCCATCACCCGCTTCTTCCATGCTTAGCGGATACATTGTCTGCTGAGCCTTGATCATTTTATCTTTCGTTGCAAATAAGGAAACACTGGCATTTACAGGGTATGAACCTAAATTAGTTAATACTTTTTTTCGTGGTTCTGCTTGCCAAACATCTGGACAAACTTCTTTGATTGCCCTTTGAACGTGATAATATTTTTCGGTCGGTTCACCCGCTTCAGTTAATAATGCATCATAATCATAGCTCGTGACTTGTGGCAGATCAAGCGCACCACGTGCAGAACAGCCATTGTAAAAACCGAAGTTTGTTCCACCATGAAACATGTATAAATTCAGTGATCCGACTTCCAGCATAGCTTTAACTTCTGCAGCTAGATCTGATCCATCTCGCTTGATGATCGGTTCATTCCAACGATTAAACCAGCCATCCCAGTATTCCATACACATAATCGGCCATTTTTTCCCGTGACGTTCCATAAAATTTCTCATCACTATGGCGTTTTCTTTTGAATGGCTCCCAAAATTTCCTGTCACAAATACATCATCTTCGATTAAAGTCCCAGCATCCAGCACTTCTTCCCAAGCGCCATCCGATGTAAACAAAGGGACATCTATCCCAAATTCTTCCATTAATTGTTTTGTTTGGCGCAGGTATGCTTTTTCCATACCGTAAGACCCGTATTCATTTTCAACCTGCATCATGATAACAGGACCGCCCTGAGTTATCTGTAACGGGACTAGCCTTGGAATCAAAACACTGAAATACTGACGAATTTTTGCCATAAAACGTGGATCAGTCGAACGAAGACGAATTCCCTTTTCTTTCAACAACCAAGCTGGCAAGCCACCGAATTCCCATTCCGCGCAGATATAAACAGATGGACGTAAAATGACCATTAAACCGATTTGTTTTGCAAGTGTGACAAAAGCCTCAATATTTTTTAAGCCCTCAAAATCATAACTACCTTCGATTGGTTCATGGATGTTCCAAGGAATATAGGTTTCCACAGTATTGGCGCCAAGTGCCTTTAAATTATATAAACTATCTTCCCATTGAGCAGGTGTCATTCGAAAATAATGAATTGCTCCGCTGATCAATTTGATTGGTTTGCCATCTAGTAAAAAATCTTCTTTTATCTCAAACGTTTGCATTTTCATTCCCCTTTACCAGTATCTTTGCCACTTTGCGTTTGCTAATCTGATCAACGCTTCTAAGTAAAAATAATCGCCCCACAAATTCGGTTCATCGATGCCTTTCCCCTCTGAATGCGCGTAAACACCGTGTAGCAGTAGCCCTTCATTCTCTGGTGATTCCTTAGCTGAATAATATTCACCTAGTTGATAAAGCATTCCTTTGGCAATGTCCTCCGCATTCGGATAAGCATTCAGCTTTTGAGCTTCTAACAATCCGCAAGCAGCGATTGCCAGTGAAGAGCTATCTTTGTCGGAAGGGTGTTGATCATCAAAATCAAAATCCCAATAAGGGACCAAATCTCCAGGTAAATTCTCCAAAAAGACAGACACAATATCTGAATAATTTTCTGGAAACGGCTCTGAATGAAGATAATGTTCATTTAACGGAATTCCCAAAACCGCCCAACTTTGTCCTCTTGCCCAAATTGATTCATCGCTATTTCCTTGATGAGTCGCCCCGTGACTTGGTTTACCTGTCTCTGGATCAAAATAGTACGTATGAAAAGTTGTTGCATTCTTTCTGATCACAGTCTTCATCAGCGTATGATAATGCTTCGCTCCTACAGCTGAATAACGCGGGTCCCCAGAAATTTCCGTTGCTTGGAACAATAAGGGTAAGTTGATCAATGAATCAATGATTAAACGATACTCTTTAGGGTCGCCATATTGTCCCCAGGCTTGAATAAAGTTTCCTTGTGCTTGAAAGCGGGCCAACAAGACATCTGCTGCTTGCAACAATTCCTTTTTACAACGCTCACTGCCTGTGATTCGATACCCAGCCCCAGCTGACAAACTATATAAGAAACCGATATCATGATGATCCAGCACAAAATGGTCATCTAAACGTTTTTGAAAACTAGCAACATTCGCCATAGCTCGTTCCAAAAATTTATTTTTCCCTGTCCATTCATAAGCTAACCAAAGCATTCCTGTCCAGAAGCCATTCGTCCAATCATCATTGGGTTTGATACGATATTTTCCATTTGTAGCACAGGCTGAAGGAAATTCTTCACCAAAACGCTCCATGTTCTGCTCAATTTGGGCAATACAGCTCTCAATTTGATCCGCCAGCCATTGTTGAGAGATGTTACCCCCTAAATCGATTAATCTTTTTTTATTTTCTTGAAGCTTCATATTACTCACTCCTCTTAACTTGTTAACATATTAACTAAAAACAGTATAACGTAAATAAAGGTAAAAAGCGAATTTTTCTAAAATTGTTCTTTCAAAAAAAAACGGCCGGGACATAACTCTGCGAGTCACATCCTAGCCACATTGAATCCGGATAAACGGTGGGAGCAGAAGCAACTCTTTCGGAAGTAAGCTGAAATTCACAAAAATTTGAAGAGCAATTTTCGTGAATTCCTTCTTATTTCTCAGAGTTAAACACTTCTGTCCCAACCTGCTGCTTAATTTATTTATTTTTTCCAAAAACTTCGATTTGAGTCAGCGCTGGAAATGGCGAAGCATCCTCAGCTTTGATCAGGTTTTTAATCGTCAAACTACTCGTTTCCTTTAACGGGAACTTGATTTCTTGAAATATCGTTGCATTGGTTGTTGGCAGGACCAATTCTTCACCATCAGAAAATTCAAACGTCACTTTGGTCCAATAACTATCATGCGGATAATCGGCACGAAACAATAACCGAATCCAATCAATCGCAACTTTCCGACCAAAATCGATCGTTAATGCTGCATCCGCTTGTTGATTGATTCCCCAAGACGCAAACGGATAGGAACCGTGAGACAAATTCCCATACTTGCCATCAATGGCATTTTTAGCAAAGAAAACAGCATCATCTCTCGTCTCTACATTTGCCTTTGCGTGAGGATAAGCACCCGACAGCATTTTTTGATCATGTGGATTAAAAGAAAGATTTTGATAATTCGTGATTTCAAAGTCAAACGCCTTTCGCACTATCAAATGATGACGCTTTGAGTGGAAAGCTGTCTCAACCGATGCCTTTCGAGCCGCTTCGGTCAATGGAATTTGATATTCCCATACTTCTTGAGGGAGGTAAATGATCGAAATTGGCATCGTTTCATCCAATTGCACCGCAAAATAACGATCTTTTTCAGGTGTTGTTACAACGATTTTATCCCCTAATTCATATGAGTAGTCTTTAATTGCAAGCACCGCTAAGTCTTCTCCTTGTGCCATAAATGGCTGGACTTCTTTTTCATGATCGATTCGTCCAATGATCGGTTGGTTCTCTTTGTTTTTCAATTCAATTTTTATCATGTTTTTCCATCCCTTCATCACGCATAACGATGCCGCCGACAAGGCACATTACCCGATGCTTTCCAGCTGGCAATATTTTTCTCAAAACAGGCAAACTCGTTCTAGGGAAAAATAGAGAAGTATTGACTTCTGGCCTTACTAACATAGCTTCTTCATAGCCTTCGATCCCAACGATTTGCGAAGTTAAATTTCCCTCTGTTACAAACACCCAATTTTCGCCGACCGCTCCTTTGGGTTTTCTTTCTAATAACGGTAAGCTAAAGCCACCTTCTCTAATTTCTAGAGAAATCTCAGTATCAATCGTGTGAACACGTAGATGCCACTGCCCAAAAGGATAGACCTCTGTCTCGATCGTTACGCCAGTAAATGGGGACCACTTCTGGAAAACAGAATCCTCAGTCAGTCGATAGTTACTTACTTCTCTCTTGGTTCTAAAGTATCGGCCATCACAAGAAACTGCCAAGGTGTTGTCAAATGCCCCTTCTTCATAAAGGACACCTGCTTTTGGCACACTAAAACCAAATTTTGTTGAATAAACGAACTTGCTATATTTTGCTTCCGCATGCGCTTGACCTTCAACTAGCATACCAACTGGAAAGCCCAATACTTGTGCTCCATCATTTTCCTGTAATAAAAGGATATTTCCATTTTGAATCAGCTGCTTCGGCTTTTTCTTGATCTTGACAGGCTCTGCTTGCCAAAAAGGGTGATCCGCTCGAACAGCTAAAAGTAAAAAAGTCTTTAACGCCCAATAAGGTGAGCCTGGCGCATTATAGCCTTCTGCCATGACTAAATTTTCATAATGATAACCAATTGAAAGTCGACCATCAAAGGTAAAAATATCATGCTTCATCCAAGTCCTTAAATGCGTTGCCAAGAGCATTTTCATTTCTCCCCACGGAATAGCTTCAACATCGGCAAAAACGAGTGCTGAAAAAAAAGCTCCCTGCGCAAATCGATACGTTAAACTCCGACCATACGGCAATGCTTCCCCGTCGCCATCAAAATAATAAATAAAATCTTGGGCAAATACTGTCGCTCTTTCAATAAAACGATCCGACCATTCAGGGTCTTCTTCTTTCATAAAAGTTGCATAGATCAAGCCATAATAATGAAACGCAAACGCAACATAATAATCTCTTTGTGTCTTTTTTCCATCCACATACCAGCCGTTTCCAACATACATTGAATCAATCAGCTGAAGCTCTTCTGTTAATCGTTTACGATCCAGTTTCTCACCGCAATAAAACAACGCAACTCGAATCAAAACTTTAAAGAAAGTCCAATTATTTTTAGGAACTTTCTGTTCTAGCCCATGTGTCAGCCAGTTCACAACATTTCTTTGAGCCTGCTCTGACAATAATGCCCAAAAATAATCTTTGTGAAGTAGCAACGTGACTGACAACGCAGCCGTTTCAACCATATATTGATCATAATCTTGGATTGCTCCCCAGTAATCAGCGCTTTGTGGATCTGTTCCCTTAGTTAATTTGTCTAAATATGCATCTCTTAACTCATCATCTTCCTGAAATTTCCAAGCAGGAGCAATTCCCCACAAAGGACGAACAAGCGCTTCCATATCTGCCCGTTGCTGATCGTAGACGGCTCCGCTGCTCCCTAAATGAAGCCCAGCAAGATCTGTTACAAGTACACTATTTCTTAATGGTTCGATGATTTTTGCCAAAGCAATTTGATAGTCTTCTTGAGACAAAAAATGGTTATTTCTTAACACATCCATCAAAAAACCTCCTGTACTATTTTACTGAACAGAATAACAAGAGGCAGAAGCTTTTTCAACTATGATTTTATAATCAAACGAAAACCAAATGAGTTTACTCTCATTTTCTTTTTTACAGTTAACCTGATATTCTAATCAAAAAAACCTTATAATTCTTCAAAAAACATACTATTTTTTCCCGACTTAACTTGTTGAAAATGAGAATAAAAAGAAATTAAAGTGCAATGAAATTAGAATCATTCTCATAAAATTACTTAACTGATCCAACCATCTATAAAACACTCTACACACCTGTTTCATACCACTTTAACTAGATCTCGATCAGAAAAATAAATAACGCACCTTATCCTCTTAAGCCCTTATCTTCTACTCACTAATAATCAGACAATAAGGTCTTTGCTGTAAGACTTATTGCTATTTTCATGATAAAATCTATTTACTACATAAATGACAGTAGCCCCAATCAATAACCTTAAAAGGAGCCTAGCATGGAAATCAAACTAGAAGTACTTATTACAGAAACCAAAACGAGCATCACATTTAATCACACTCAAGGAACAATCGATATATATGAATATGTAGACAACGAAATCAAATTAAATCAGCCCACTGTCTATCTCTCATTAAAAAACAATACAATTGTTTCAATAGGTCAAACCGAAGCCGGGCTGTTCCAAGACGCTGCAGACTTCAATAAGCTGATTACGATCACTCCACCATGGGATATCGAATTAAATTACTTAGAACAAAGTTTTCTTACAGAAGCTGCAGAAAATGGGTTAACGCTCGCTCATACCTCCCAAGCAGAACTCAACATTCCGACAAGCTCTAACAAAACTGTTGCAAATTACAAAGACGAAATCCTGCTTATTCTAGAGAAATTTGGCTACTATTTTAAACAACAGGAAGAACCTAAAAAAGCCAAAGCAAAACCTGCTAAAGCTCGACACAAATGGACCAAAGAAGTTAGTCAAATAGAATTTTTTATTGATACAAGAGACAGCCAAGCAACTGCTCTTTGGCACAAGCGCAATGAAATGCTGCTAAAATCTGGGGCTACAATGATGCCAACTCCGCCACTCAATAAAGATGGTTCATTAGGTTTCTCAGCTAAAATGGGTGAGAGAATCCGGGCAGATCACGTAGATAAAATCAAGAATTTCGTTACAACTGAAGATATCATTTTAAAAAGCGTCAATGAAGTGGGCTTATTTTTATATTTTGGTGGGACAAATAGTTGGCTAGAATTGGTTGATGCCAATGGAAAAACACTTAACGAATGGACAGTTGTCGCATAAATAAGTATACCCACTGAAAAGTAAGTAATTTTCAATTACAGTATTTTCCTTTATGATTAATTTACAAAATAAAGCAGCAAAGGATGATATGATGAAGATTAGTAGTACAGTAATTGAAAATGGTTATTTTTTAGATAGTTATGGTGGTCACGGTACAGCTTTTAATGAAACGGGCGTCCCTACTTACTCGATTCCCTTTAAAATAGAAGAGGCTCCTGAAAATACTAAAAGCTTTGCGGTCATTTTATATGATCTAGACGCGTTTGAAACAACCAAGGGGTTTCCGTGGATTCATTGGGTGATTGGAAATCTAACTAGACAAGAAATTTTGGAAAACGAAAGTCAAACAGCCACTGATTTCGTTCAAGGAATCAATAGTTGGCACAGCACACTTGGTGCAAACCAGTCAAAAGAATTATCAGCCTACTACGGCGGTATGACACCACCTGACAAAACACATGTTTATACGCTAAAGATCGTTGCTTTAGATACACAATTAGACTTAAAATCTGGTTTTTACCTAAACGATTTAGTCGCCAAAATGAAAGGCCGTATTTTAGCTACTGCAGAAATTGACGGAAAATATAGAAAACTTGACTGAGATAAACATAGTTATTTTCGATAACAGAGCTGCTTATTTCTCACCGTTTAATCAGTCATGAGAGGATTGTACGATGAAAATAAGAAGCGAATACACTTGCCCTATCGAAGTTGTTACTGATATGTTACGAGACAAATGGAAAACGATCATTTTATGGAGGCTAAGATTAGGCCCCACACGTTTATCCAAGCTTCACAAAGATATTGAGAATATCACTGAAAAAATGCTTTTACAACAGCTTTCAGAATTAACTGACTGCGGCCTTGTAATAAAGAATAGTCATCAGGGTTACCCTTTAAAGGTCGAATATAGCTTGAGTAGTTCTGGCTTAGAGTTACTAGAAGCTTTGAAAATCATGCAAGATCTTGGATCAAAAATCCTTAGTGATTCGAGCTGTACATCAGCAGAAAATACAGTCACTATTTCACATGCATAAATGTATCCAGAGTGCGAATAAACGACGAGAAAAAGCTACTCCACTACATTACACTTCGATCTCATTGTTGTAACTCGCAAAGAACAGCATGAGTCGATGAGTTACAATACAATGTGTCTGAAGGACACATCGCTTCCTTTATTGGGGATATTTTGAAGGACTCCGATTTGATTTAAACAGGTAGAAATACTATGACTACAAATATATTCGGTGTTTTTAACTAACCAAAACGATAAATAACAAATTCTATTAGAAAAAGTGTTTCTTAGCCTATAAAAAAACTAGTAAAAACAGAGACGTATCTCACTAGTTTAAAATTCTAATTATTATTCTGGATTCTGTTGTATTGATAGACCAATATCTAAGATATCTGACAACTCATCGGAACTCAAAAAGCTTCCCTGTTTAATTACTCTGTCATTCAAAAATACTAACGGAAAAACACTTGCATCATTTTTATCATAATATTTCTGCACTACTTTATTTTTTAATAGCAATTTCTTACTTTCATCAAGAAAGATAATTTCTGTCTCTAAACTTTTACCCTTTAAATAGAAATAATTTTCTTTAAATTTGCTACTGTTTATACTTTCAAAAATGTCAAAATCAATATTATTACTAAAATTCTTATTTAGAATAAAATACTCTATTTTTATCATTAAATTTATTACACCTCTAGCAAATCTTGTTTGTCTCATGATTCCTAAAACTGTTTCATTTTTTTACAGGTTTTAACAAAAAAGAGATGAGCACTAAGAACGATAACCATAACCCAGACACCCACAATCACTTTTACGGATCTATTTCCACTCTACTTTTTCATAAACCTAGTTATAGCCTAAATCATATTTCAATTTCACATAAGCTTCATTCAGCCATGGATGAAGCACCTGAATACCATGATTCAATAAATAATCAATATAATAAAAAGCCGCAGCTTCCAACGAATGATCCAAAGCGATCATCAGACCTTCAATATAAGGTGGTTCCCCTTGTTGATCCCACTTTATTTTATCTGCTATAAATACAACTAGATCTAAATCAGAGTAGTCCTCTTTTAACGTCGTATGACATTCAATAGCCGATAAGATTACTGGGTCCGTCACGTTAAATTCGTTAAAGGCAATTTCCTTTGAAATTTTTTGATGAATGATCATCGGAAGCTCTATTTCTTCTTTGTATAAATCAATTCCCATCTTCTTGGCTACAGCGATTCGTTGATCATCTGGATAAATTGCCGAGATATCATGTAGATAGCCTGCAATTCGAGCTTTATCTGGTTCATCTAAGTAATTTTTTCCTAATTCATAAGCATACTCCCCTACAGAAATACAGTGATCATACGTTTTTAAACAATTATGTTCAACAAGAAATTTCTTTACTAAACTTTTTAAATGATTCTGATCCAATGTTTCCATATTATGAGTCTCCTTACACATCATTTATTCATTATTAGACAAGTTATCTTCATGATACCATTTCTAGTAAGCGCTAGCTTATGCTTTTTACGATATAAAAAAGAGTTTAGAACAAAAGTAACATTCACTTTTGTTCTAAACCCTAAAATAACTAACTATTTTTAAAAATCATATTCTGCTTCTTTTTGCTGAATCATCGTTTGATACGTATCTAGCAATAAGAAAAAGTCATCCACGAATCGATCCAATCGAAATTCAATATCGGGATTTTTAATTTCTTGGCGAATAATATCTTGATCTGTAATAAACACATAATTCGGGACTAAATTAGCCTTCATATAACTTAGTACAGGACGGATTTGTTGCTCAGGAATCAAAAAGTGTTTGTCTGACCCCGCAGTGACGATCATTCCTGCTACTTTATTGCGGAAAGCATTAACTGGCAACATATCAAACAAATTTTTCAACGTTCCAGGCATCGATGCTTGGAAAATCGGTGTACCAATAATCAAGCCATCTGCCTCCATGATTTTTTTCAATGCTGCCCCAACTTCGCCTTCATGCTGAAGGTATTCCCGCCCGTCAGCGAATGGAAATTGGATTTCAGAAAAATCAATAACATCCACAACAGCATCTTCCCGCACTTCTTTTATTTTATTGATCGTATAATTGACAGCCACTCTTGATTTACTACCAAAAGCGGATCCGATTATCGCAACGATTTTCATAAGGGATCATCCTATTCTTTGGTATATTTTTTAACTTCCGGCATCACTTTTGTCGCAATCAATTCAATATTTTTCTTCACTAGATCAAGCGGTATACCGCCAAAATCGATTTGCGCCATAAAACGTTGATGTCCGTATAACTCGTATTGATAAAGCATCTTCTCGATAATTTCATTGACGCCTCCAACCATTAGCGTATCTCTGGTATCTTGTGATTGAGCAAAATGTTGTTTTGGATACGTTCCACCACGAATCGCTGACCAACCGGCATTTAAGAATGGATACATTTCTTTCCGCGCTTGGCTACCAGTCTCTGCAACATAAAATAAACTTGTTGTTGCAAGTGGAAATTCTTTTTCATCATACCCTGCTTCTGTTAGAGATAAACGATACGCATCCACTGCCCGCTTGAAAATCGGTGCAGGTCCTGCTAATGTCGTCAACATCATTGGAATACCATCTAATCCAGCCTTGATAGCACTATCTGCTGGACCACCCACTGCACGCCAAACAGGTAATTGTCCACGAAGCGGTTGAGGTAAAATTTCTGCATTTTGTAGCGGCGCACGAAATGCACCTTCCCAGTTCATTCGTTCATTTGGTGCCGCTTCATTCAATAATTTTAACAAGTGCATTTTTTCTTCAAACAGTTCTTCATAATCTTTTAAATCAAATCCAAGAAGTTCATAAACACCAACACGTGAACCTCGACCAGCCACGATTTCAGCACGTCCATTTGAAATTAAATCTAACGTGGCATACTCTTCATACACTCGGACTGGATCGTTAGTACTTAAAACGGTAACGGAACTAGAAATCTTAATATCTTTTGTTTGCGCTGCGATTGCTGATAGAATCACTTGGTTCGCTTGCCCGATAAAATGACTTTGATGGCTTTCACCAACACCAAACACATCGATTCCTGCTTCATCGGCAAATTTTGCTGCTTCGATAATGTCATTGATTCGTTGTTGCTCACTGATTAGTTTTCCTGTCATTGGATTTTTAACGTGATCTCCTAGTGAATATAACCCGATTTCCATACCTTTTGAAGAATCGATACCGAATTTTTCATTCATTTTTTTGTTCATTTTCCTACACTCCTTTTTCATTCTCTAACTATTGTTATGATTTCATCAATTTTTTGCTGATTTTTGCTAATTGAAGGACTTCTTGTTTCGTTAAATTATCAAAAGCTGACGCTTGCAGCTTACTTTGGGCAATAAAACAATTATCTAGTTGTTCTTGCCCTCTAGCAGTCAAGGAAATGTATTTTTCCTTCCACTCTTGTTGGCGTGTGATCCAGCCATCCAATTCAAACTGTTTGATCATTTGCGAAACACCGCCCTTAGAGATAAGTAATTTCTCTCCTAGTTCCTTTTGTGTGATTGGTTGGTTTTCCTGAATCTGATGAAGCATATCAAACTTTGAAGCATTCAAGTCATATTGTTTTAGAAACTCATTGGACTGGAGATTGCTCTTTTGAACGAACTGCAAGATGGACATCCAACAACTTAATTTTACTTTTTCTGTAAGTGATAGCTTCCCCATTTTTCTGATCCCCCTTTTAGTTTAGGTCTAAACTGATAACGCTAGTATAATATACTTACTAAAAATAAGCAAGTTGAAAATACTCTTTTCTTCAATCAGAATACTTCTCATTAAAATAGATAAATATAAGATAATACTTGACAATCAAGCTATTTTGCATTAAATTAGTTAA
Source organism: Enterococcus silesiacus (assembly GCF_001886225.1). NCBI lineage: Bacteria > Bacillati > Bacillota > Bacilli > Lactobacillales > Enterococcaceae > Enterococcus > Enterococcus silesiacus. The sequence goes on from NZ_JXLC01000001.1 coordinate 203,546, forward strand.
CAAAGGTAATTACTTTAATTAACTAAAGGGGAACTATTGATGCAGCCGATTGGACAAATTTTTTCAGAAATCTACGACAATGTGTTAATTCAGTTTCAAAATAATTCACAGCGAAGTGACACCTTCCCTGACTTATCTGCAAATGATGAGCACTACATTGATATCCTATATAGCCTAAAAAAGCCTACATTGACAAGCTTTGCTGAAAAAGCTGAAATTTCCAAACCAGCTTCTACTCGAATTATACGCGGTTTTTTAGAACGAGGCTTTTTGACTAAACACCCCTCGCCTGTCGACAAACGAATCCAGTATCTAGAACTTAGCCCTGAACTAAAAGAACATTGCCAAAAAAATTATCAGTTATTTGATCACGTTTTTTCTGAATGTCTCTCGGTTCTTTCTGAAAACGAACAAAAAGAGTTACATCGTCTTATGCATAAAATAAATGAAAAGATTTAGGAGGGAAGAATGGATCAAAAAAAAATAGAACAGCGTGCTTTATATATCGGGATTTTCTTTAATATACTAATGGGCATAGCCGGACTAATTGCTTATCGGACCACTAAAGTAGAAGCCTTGTTTATCGATGCCTATTTTACAGTCATGACAGTGTTATCTGGGGCTTTCGCTATTTTCATCTCCAAAGTAAGTGCAAATAGAACAACACGCTTTCCTAACGGTTTTTTTATTCTAGAACCTATTTACGCTTTAGCTAAATCAATGCTCACAATTGCTCTATTAGTTTTCTCAACTATTTCTGTGAGTAATAAGGCATACGCCTATTTTGTTCTAGGACATGGAAAAATTCTTAATCTTTTGCCGATCATCCCTTATGCACTTGTGATGGTTATACTATGTTTTAGTTTATCCATATTTTATAGTCGACAAAATAAAGCAACAAACTCAACAAGCACCCTACTACTAGCCGAAACTAAAAATACGTTGATTGATGGTATTATGTCAGCTGGTGTAGGAATTGCCGCTTTATTAGTGTTGTTCATTAACCAAAATTCTTCACTAGGTTTTCTACTCTATACAGCAGATTTTTTCGTAACAGTATTATTAGTTATTAGTTCAATAAAAACACCGTTTAACATTTTAAAAAATTCACTTTTTGAAATATTAGGTAGTACTTTAGCAGATAAAACGATTTATGAAGAAATCGAGAACTGTGTCCATTCACATATCAAACAAAAATCATTAATCAAACATTGTTTCATTTACAAGCTAGGCATGTCTTTTAAGATATGTATCAAGTTAAGTAATCAGATGCAAGCTATTGACACTGATTATTTGCATAAAAAACAGCAGTCTATATTAAATGAGCTTGGTAAGAAATATGAATTCGTTACACTCGAATTTATCTACTAATCAAAAGGAGTGAAATAAACAATGAATATTAATGTCTACAACGAATACGATCCATTAAAAACAGTTATTATTGGTGATGCACAGAACTTATTTTTCCCAGATAGCCATGATATAGAAAAAGAAAAAAATATGCCTACATGGAAAAAGTTTATGACTAATATTGTTTATCGTCTACTCCGTGGCAAACGCGTACCTCGCTTTATAGTTCAAAAATTCCGAAACGAGCTCGCTGAATTCGAAAAATTATTGCTGGAAAATGATATAACCGTTTTAAAGGTAGCCCCCATTACTTTGGGACAGTCGGAACCATTTGGCTTAGGCCAAATGTATGCTAGAGACAGCGTTATGTGTGTTGGAGATCTATTAATAGAAGGTCATTTGCAAATTGAAATGAGAAAAAAGGAACGTTTGGGCTATAAAAAATTAATCGAAGAAATCAAAAAAAAGAATAACGTAGCAACTATTTCTCAGTCAGATCCAGTCTTTCTAGAAGGCGGTGATGTACTAGTTGATTATCCAAATGTTTTTGTCGGTATCGGAAAATATGCTAGTAATATCGCTGGGATTGCATGGCTAAAGGAACAGTTGAATAGTGACTGGCATATTATTCCTGTCTTCTTAAATGATGATGCCATTCTTCATTTAGATTGTTGTATGACAATCATCGCACCTAAGACAGCGATCATCCATCGTGACTCTTTAAAACAGTTACCAGAAGAATTACAGGACTATACGTTTATTCCAATCAATGCTAAGACCCGACAAGAAATGGGTGGTAATGTCCTAGTCATTGGTGAAAAAAAGGTCATTGTACAAAAACGACATCAGGCATTACAAAAAGAATTGCTGAACCGCGGCTTTACTGTTTTGCCATTATCGTTTACTTGGCATACTCTTTTAGATGGTGCATTCAGATGTGCATCCTGTCCCTTGGAACGTAGGAAATAATATTGGTGTCTAGATGAATGCTGAAAAAAATCAAGGGGAGGACAAAACTTCCCTTTGATTCTTTTCAGTATTATTAGTATAATGAGTATGTTTTTCAGAACCTAACCGAAAGCAATAGAGTGGAGATTATAGAATGATGAATAATTTTTGGGCAGAACTACCGAAGCCTTTTTTTGTTTTAGCACCGATGGAAGATGTGACCGATGTTGTCTTTCGCCATGTTGTCAAAGAAGCAGGCGCACCGGATGTCTTTTTTACTGAATTTACAAATTCCGATAGTTATTGCCATCCTGATGGTATAGAAAGCGTCCAGGGGCGTTTGATGTTTACCGAAGATGAACAGCCGATGGTCGCTCATATTTGGGGTGACAAACCTGAGTTCTTTAGAGAGATGAGCCTTGGTTTAGCCGAAATGGGTTTTAAAGGTGTCGACATCAATATGGGGTGTCCTGTCCCTAATGTAGCCGGACGCGGCAAAGGGAGCGGTCTTATTTTACGACCAGAAGTAGCGTCTGAACTGATTGAAGCAGCCAAAGCTGGTGGGTTACCTGTTAGTGTAAAAACACGGATCGGCTATGCAGAAATCGCTGAACTGGAAGGATGGATCACGCACTTATTGAAACAAGATATTGCCAATCTTTCTGTTCATTTACGAACACGGAATGAAATGAGTAAAGTCGACGCCCATTGGGACTTGATTCCTCAAATCATGGAAATCCGGGATCGCATTGCGCCACAAACGCTGATTACGATCAACGGTGATATTCCTGATCGGCAAACAGGATTAAAGCTGGCAGAACAATATGGTGTAGATGGCATTATGATCGGCCGCGGAATTTTTAAGAATCCATATGCGTTTGAAAAAGAACCAAAAGAGCATTCGCCGAAAGAGTTGCTTGGATTGTTAGAGATGCAGCTTGATTTACAGGATCATTATGCGGAAATGGTTCCACGCTCAATCGTTGGTTTGCACCGTTTCTTTAAGATTTACGTGAAGGGATTTCCTGGCGCTAGTGATTTGCGCGTTAAATTGATGGGGACGAAATCGACAGATGAAGTGCGAGAGATTTTAGGAGAGTTTTATAAAGTGAAACCAAATGAGTCTTTATCAGAATAATATGGTTATATAGTTATTTTAAGCGCATCTAGAATAGAGCGCTTTTTCTTTTTACTACCGAGATTTAGTAATTACGAAAAAAATAGTATAAAAAAGCACCCACTTTTTGTAGGTACTTCATATAAAATATCGCAATGTTTTGTTATCAAGGTCTCTAACAACTTAGTCAGCTTTATAATAGACATATTCTGCTCGAACAGATGTCGCGGTGTTTTGTGTACCCACAGCAACAATTTTATCTCTGGTGATATCCCCCTCTAATATATCACCCATTATACCTTTTGGTAAGAAGGACACGTAGATTACCGCACTTGGGAGATTACTTCGTAAAGAAACAAACCCTTGGTTCTCTTCAAGCCCAAATTGTTGTTCATACGATTTAACTTTGTTACTATCGCTCATATATGATACTAACTCAGGCGTCCCCTCTGGTGAATTTAGTTGGGGAATATCTACATTTAGCCCAGTTATTTCTGCGGCTTGCTTCTGGTTAGAAATGTCTGTCAAACTCATTGTATTGTTTGCCACAAAAATTGTATTCCCTAATCCATTTACCCAAGTTCCATTGAGGCTTGTGAAATCGCCTTGTTGAATTTGAGAGAGATTCATCGATTCAATGGCTTCGTTTGCTTGCTCTTCTCTTGCTTGTTCCTGTGATCCATCTGTTTCTTTCGTCTCCTGAACTATGCTAGATTGCGTAGTTGTTCGTTCTGTGGTTTCTTTAATACTAGTAGTCAACTCTGTAGTTTCTCTACTGCTAGATGATGTTGTAGCCGTATCCACGCTTGATTTACCGGAATTATTACACCCTACTAGCACCCCCAGAAATACCAGGCTCAAACCTAACAAAATAGTTCTCTTCATTTTTTCCACACCAAACCCTCCAAGTCTTTTGTATATCGTTATAGGTCTCATAGTAATATACATTATGAGTTCCGTCTACATTGACCGAAAGAAAATAGGTATGGCTTTGCCCATTTCTCGCAAAGCCATACCTATTTTCATACAAATTTTTAATGCGTCCCAAGTTCAATAGAAGGATACCATTTCTTCTTTAAATACATATTTAAAAACAACACGATCGCCGCTCCCATTAACACATCACTAGCAAAGTGAGCCCCCATAATGACACGACTTAGCATCACACAGATGATCCATATACCAGAAATAAGAGATAGCAGCGTCTCTCTCCCTTTTAATCTTTCTAGCCATAACGGTAACCAAGTGATCCAAATGATGGTAGCACTATTGGCCGAATGTCCCGAAGGAAAAGACATAAAATCATCATTCGTGGTAAATCCGTTTATCACATACCAAGGCGTAAACTCGGCTGCTGGATCGAGCATTGAGCGGAAACGTTGACGCCCCCACAGCATTTTGACTAACGTCACGATGAGGATCGGAGCAAGGGAAATCACAACACCTGCTTTGGCTATTCGCCGAACCACTTCAAAATCAGCAGGTTGAATGTTAAACCCAATTAAAGGGAAGATAATCACGCAACAAATTCCTAATAACCCCATAGCAAAAGTTGGTAATTTTAAATAATGCCTAATTAAAAAGCTTGCCATAAAGGTATCAAACAAAAATAGAGTTCCTAATAGAATATTGCCAACAGACCATTTTTTCCCACTTGTTCTGATCATTCCAACTGTACTAAAACAACCAATCAATGCGATAATCACTTCTCCAAACGATTCAAAGAACCAACCAAACGTGCTCTTTGGATTGTAAAGCATTTCAGAAATCTGTAAATCAGTAAAAGTAAAGATAAGTAGTAAACAAGCAACGAAACCAAAAAAGATTTTTGTTTGTTTTTTCATCTTCTATCTCCTATTTTTCTTAATAAATTCACTAATATCTTGCATGCAATCTTCTGCCTGTGGATAATTTCCTACGTGATCAATGTATGCATGCCCCATACCTTTGTATAAAGTAAAGGTCGTATCCACTCCTAAATCAACCAATTTTTTAGCATATGCTAAACTTTCAAAGGTCAAAAAGTCATGTTCTCCTGAAGTGATCATCGTTGTTGGCATTTTTTCACTGACTGACATATAGGGTGTTAAGTATTTATTTAAAATATCTTTTGTCCCTAAAATATCGGATAAACTGGTCGTCATTTCACCAAAAATCTCAATGCCGGGACGAATAACGCTGGCTTGTTTCGAATAAATCGCTACATCCTGATCGATATCAAATTCAGTATATTCATCTTTGATCCCACCCATATTAAGCGTCGGATAAAGTAAAATTTGACCACATACATCGTCACGATTTTCTTCAATATTTCGGTTACTACAATAGGCTGTTAAGTTCCCACCAGCGCTATCTCCCGCGACGAAAATACTCCGCTTATCAGCTCCCCATTCTTCCACATGGTCGGCTAGCCACCTTAAGCCAGTGTAACAATCTGTGTGTCCGATTGGGAAAGGATTTTCAGGTGCTAAACGATAGTCGATACTGACCGCAATCATATTGGTTTGACTAACAAATAACCTCAAGGCTTCTCTAACAACATCCGTACTACCAGCAAAGAAGCCACCGCCATGAATAAAATAGAGAACAGGTGAATGAGCCATTGGTTTTTCCGATTGAAAACGAGTCATGGGAATATCAAAGCCATCTTCTGCTTTAATCGTAAAAGTCATTTCTTTAATGTCTTCTTCAACCATGGGTGTTGAATCTACGCTATTAAACATTTTTCGCAAACGTTTGATCGATTTTGGACTAGCATCCATTTTCAGCATACTTTTGGGGATAAATTTCATCAGTAGACTCATTTTTTTAGCCCCTTTATACACCCGTGGATCCATCGCACCATCAATATCGCAATCTGGAATTGGTTTTACGATGACCGACACATCACGACGTATTTCTGTATATTGCTTATTTTTAATCGCTTCTACTAATTTTAGATCGTATTCCCGTGTCATTATGATTCCTCCCAAAAGTGAAATGATTAATTTTCTTCTAATTCTTCAAGTAAATGATACAAGGCTCCCAACAATCCAGCTTCATTTCTAAAATGACATGGAACAATTTCTACTGGCGTCAACATCGTCTCTAACACTGGAGCAGAGGCAAGTAATTGTTGATATTGTTGCTTTATTTCTTCCACAAGAATGGGTTGTGCGCTGATACCGCCACCAATAGCGATTCGTTGTAAATCAACGACTGATTGAACATTCATGATGACAATCACCACATTGCGACAGAATTCTTCAAATAATGGATAAATTAATTCATTTTTCTTTTCTAATTCTTCGAATACTTTTTTACCATCTAAAGGATCCTCTAACTTCAATAAGTTTGACGCTTGTCGAATGAAATTTACTGCCGAACCTTTCGCTCCCGCCACAGTCTCCAAACTGATTGGAAGATTCGTTGAAAGGAGCATGAAACTTAACTCCCCTGCTTGGAAATGACTGCCTGAGTGAAGTGCTTTATTTAAAACAAGACCGCCACCAATGCCTGTACCAAGTGTCATCACACCACCATTTTCGATGTCTTTTAACTGCCCTAACCACAATTCAGCAAGTGCTGCTGATTTACCGTCGTTCATTATGGCGCATCGCAGGTTCATATAAGATTCAATAAATTCTTTCAAATGGAATTGATGTAAGTAAACCAAGGCTCCCCCATGATAAACAACCCCTTCTTTAGAATCGATTTTACCTGGACAGCTAACAGCTACCGCTTTAACTTGTCCTTTGTATTGATCAAGAATACCAGTTAAACAGCTTTTGAACTCTTCAATATTCTTTGGTGTCTCTTCCTTTTTCACAAAAATAATTTGGCCACTACGATTAATTAAGGCGTGCTTAATGTAGGTGCCTCCAATATCAATACTTAAAAAGTGAGTGGTTAATTCAGTCATATGGCTTTCCTCCTATTATCTCTTGAAAAGATTTTAATAGCGCTTTCAATTGTATTCTACTCATTTCAGAGAGAAATAATAGTATAATTTTATGATTAATGGTATTTTTATATCAAAGGAGCTGAAAAAAATGATAGCGCTTATAAAATTTTTGAATCATCTATCCGATATCGCTATTTTTTCTTATATTGTTGTGGATAAAACAAATGGACAGATCAGCCACCAGAAGAATCTTACCAATCATCAGTTGACAGAGAAACAAATTCAACGAATAATCACGCAAACAAGTGTCATTCATAATTATTATTTCAAAGAGCAGAAATTGCTACTATTCGCTTACGATACCGACGAGTTAAATCAATTGGTTTGTCTATTCATTGATGATGAAGTCGGCAATTTCATTTCTCACAACGACCGGTTATTGAAGATTTCTGAAACCATTCATCTATTTATGAAGGAAAAAGAATTCACAGCTAAAGAAGTTCAGTCTCTCAATCAAAACATTCTCTACCTAAGAGAAACGATCATTGAAAAAGTGCTAAGTGAGCAAATCGAACAACAACTTTATCATCACGACTTCGAAAGCGAAGAGGCTATGTTTATCGAAGTCATGAACGGCAATGAAGAAGGATTAAAAAGATACTATTACGCTTTTCAAAAAAATAGCCAGACTGGCATACTTTCAACTGAATCAGAATTGAGAAATCAAAAAAACATCCTAATTGTAGCCGTAGCGGTTTCCACAAGATATGCGATTAAAGGCGGCGTTCCGTATGAACGAGCGTATACTTTAAGCGACAACTTGATTCAAGACATTGAACGAAAAAATCACTTTCATGGAGCCCAACCGCCCGTATTAGAAATACTCCTATTATTTTGTAAAGAGGTACGTAAATACAACTATATCAAGTACTCTACCACTGTCAAAAAAACATGTGAGTTCATCCATAAAAATATCTACTCGAATTTATCTGTCCCAATGATTGCGGCTTACACAAATTACTCTGTCCCTCATTTATCTAAATTGTTTAAAAAAGAAGTAGGACTTTCACTCAATCAATACGTGATGAAACAAAAAATAGAAGAAAGCAAACGACTATTGGAATTTAAACAGTACGATTTAAATATGATCAGTTCCTTGCTTCACTTTAATGATGCAAGTTATTTTATCAAAGTATTCAAAAAATATGAACATATGACCCCAAAGTGCTATTGGCATGAAAAAAATTAAGGAGTTGCAATTATGGTTTTTGAGCATGAATTTATTGAATATACACACGAATTGATCCCCGTCAATTGGATTGTTCATGGCGCGGATCACTCAGCAGGAACAGTATTGCCACATTGGCACACTTCTTTCGAGATTTCCTACACTTATTCTGGAAAAATCGAAAACTATACAATCAATAATGTGACCTATCAAACAGAACCTGGCACCATTTTATTCATTAATTCAGCAGAGGTTCACGGTGCTGTTTCCAGTTATTGCGCCGATCTTGAAGCATTGACGATCCAGATACCTTATGACTTTTTAAGTAAGCTGATTCCTCACTTTGAGTTTATGCGTTTTGATAATCTCCCTTCTGGAAAACTTGCGCAAGTCAATCAATTACGGGAAGCGCTAAGTCAGTTTTATCATCTAGTCAGACGGGAACCGAAAGAGTTTTTAGAGCTACAATTAATCCGTTTAACTTACGAAATAATCTACCTAATGGCAAAAGATTGGATGCATCGTGAAAAAATGCCGATCAATTCTAATATCTATCAGCAACATTTAGGTCAAATGCAGCCCATCATATCGTTTATTCAAAAAAATTATCAGCAAGAATTATCTGTCGGGAGCCTAGCTGATCATTTTCACGTATCGACAAATTACTTAAGCAAACTTTTTAAGAAAAGTCTTGGATTAAGTGTCATGAAATACGTCCAGTTGGTTCGAATCAATCGAGGACAAGAACTATTACTTCATAGTGACAAACCAATTCATGTGATTTCTGATGTCGTTGGGTTCCCCAATGAGAAATCATTCAGAAGAACCTTCGAAGATGTTTTCCATCAAACACCCAAAAAATATCAATTGGACTATCGAACAAAACAGAATGGCAGAAAATGACCTTTTTTTCGATAGATTCCGCCCCTTTTAATTTGTGAATTCGTGATATTCTTTATTTGTAATCGATTACAATAATCTATCGGAGGACCTATCATGAATAAAAACAGCTTTTTATTTAAAGCATCACTACTGTCTATCTCATTAGTTTTGGTAGCGGGACCCGCCGTATCATCACTCATCCCTTTGATGCAGCAGGCTTTTCCAGATCAAAGCACCTCGTCAATTGAACTTATTGCCACGGTTCCAAACTTTGGGATTTTAATTTTTGTTTTGTTAAGCAATATTTTCGTTAAATTTCTAGGCAAGAAAAAGACGGTTTTATTAGGGCTCATCCTTGCGTTGATCTCTGGCCTTATTCCTGTTTTTATAGAAAACTATACAGTTATCTTAGCCTCACGCTTTATGTTTGGAGCAGGAGTCGGTTTATTTAATGCCCTTGCCGTAAGTTTAATTACTGAACTTTATTCTGGGGATGAGCAGGCTAGTTTAATGGGGCTTCAAGGAGCAATGGGGTCGATTGGCAGCACTGTGATGACCTTATTAGTTGGCTACTTTACTAAATTTGGTTGGCAGAATTCTTTTTTAGTTTACGCAATCACCGTTTTACCATTAGCATTATTCGCTCTTTTTGTGACCTTACCTGCAGCGGAAAAACTAGACGATCCAACCGCTAACACTAAAAAAGAAAAAGAAAGTATCAACGGAGCGACCATCGGCTTAATGCTTTTCGCTTTAATTGTATACGCTTTATTTTTTGTGATCATGTTAAAAACAGCTACTTTACTGGTGGAAACTGGCATTGGCAAACCAGAAACTGCCGCAAGTATTTTAGGCTCCGTTACAATTGTTGGGATTGTTGTCGGTGTTTTCTATGGCAAGATTTTCAAGTGGTTAAAACAGCTAGTACTGCCAATTGGACTATTGGGTATCGGTCTTGGCTTTATCATTATTTTATCCGCCAATTCAGTTGCGATTGTAACCCTTGGTGCTATTGTTTCAGGTTTAGCCTTTAGTTTAGCGGCTCCCTTCATGTTTATGTTAGTCGGGCAAATTGCACCGAAGAATTCCGCTAACTTAGCGACAGGTGTGTTATTAGTCGGGATCAACTTAGGCGTCTTTTTATCTCCCACAATCAATAGTTTTTTAAGTAAAACCTTTGGAATGACAACCGCTTCCGATAGCTTTTTAATGAGTGGAATAGGTCTCATTCTATTAAGTGCATGCTCTTTTATTCTGTTAAGTGTTCAAAAGAAAAAGAATGCGCAAACTGCTATACAAAAAGATACGATAAAAATTAGAAAAGAGGATGCATAATGGCTTTAGTACAAGTAAACTTTATCTCGAAAATGTTATCACGCACGGTAACCTTTAACGCAATTATTCCTTTAGATCATATCTCATTTGGAAAAGAAGAAGTGGCTCAACAAAAACCACTAAAAACATTGTATTTATTACACGGCGCTTTTGGCAATTATACGGATTATTTATCTGGTACCCGAATCCAACGCTGGGCTGAAGAGCATAATCTAGCTGTTATCATGCCATCCGGTGAAAATCAATTTTACGTCGATAAACCAAATCGTGGTGAAAACTACGGTGCCTACGTGGTAGATGAACTCGTTGAATTTACGAGAAACATGTTTCCTTTGTCTCATAAAAAAGAAGATACTTTCATCGCAGGACTTTCAATGGGTGGCTACGGTGCTATGATCAACGGATTGAAATACCATGAAACCTTTAGCCATATCGGTGCTTTTTCACCCGGTTTGATGATCGATCAAATTATTGCGCGTTCTGAATTATTATCCGTTACAGGTTGGAGTTTAGACTTTTATGACAATGCCTTTGGAGGAATTGATACGATCAAGGATAGTGATAAAGATTATTACTATTTAATCAATCAATTGATCGAAAACAAACAAGACATTCCTAAGATATATCTTCCAATCGGCACAGAAGATTTCTTACTTGAAAGTGTTCGAGGCTTTAAATCATTTGCGGATGATAAAGAAATTCCACTTACTTATATTGAAGATGAGGGTGGACATGAGTGGGATTTCTGGGATAAATATGTGAAAAATTTCTTGGATTGGTTACCTTTGGATGAAAAAGGAAATTATTTGAGTAGTGGGAATGTGGCGGAATAGGACTTGGTTTGAAAGGATTATTTACATTTGAATTAATCACTTGTGGCTTGGATATCATTTTTAGAATGGTGTCCAAGCCATTTTTTGTGTATTCAAGTAATTTACACCTTAGATTGACAACAAAAAAGCTTTTTGATACCATTTTTAGTAATGAATAAATAGTATAAAGGAGAAGTATACATTATTCTTCACAGAAAAACATGTGATTTCATTCACATTTAAGATCTTATCTATACTAATCTAATTCAAAGCCACTTGTATTTAGAAATTTCCCCATTTAAGGAAGTAAATTATGAAGAAAAAAGCTAATCTGTCATTAACAAAAGAATTAAGTTCATTTTCATTACCCCTATTAGCTTCAAGCTTATTACAACTTTTAATAGGACAAATCTCATTTGCTATTGTTTCAAGACTTTCATCGTCAACTTTATCCTCCGTCAATACAATAGATAGTTTACTATTTTCTGTTGGTGGTATTTTAGGAGTCTTAAGCGTTGCTTTTAATATGTTAGGATCAAAAGCATTGGGACAGAAAGATAAGAAGAGTTTTTACCAGTATATTTCTTCTATTACAGTCCTTAATACAATCGTTGGTTTTGGAGTTATAGCCTTAATAGTTCTATTTGGAAATACATTTCTTCATCAAATTTATGGATTCACAGGTGAATTACAAGAAATAGCCAGTATCTATTTACTCTCAATGTCTCCGTATATTTTATTAACACTATACTCTTTTACTTTAACGAATATTTTAAAAGTAGAAAAAAAGACTATGTATATTTTTACAATCTCCCTTGCAAGTTCTATTTTACAACTATTTCTAAGCTATACTTTCATCAACGGTTTGTTCATATTCCCTAAAATGGGCGTAGTTGGAGCTGGTTTATCTTTAAACATTTCTATGTTGTTTACTTTATTCGTTTATACTTTTTTAGTGAAAGAACAAATTAAACTAGCTATTTTAGAAAAACCAATTTATATAAAGAACCTCTTAAAAAAAGGATTGCCTTTACTTGGGCAGGAAATATTAGAAGGAGTTATCTTTATTATTGTATTTGAAGCAATCATCGCTCGATCAGGTAAACTAAACCTAGCTTCCTATGCATTGATCGCACAGGGATTAACTATTATAAAATTGCCTACTTTTATGTTTGCTAATGCTGTGACAGTTTTTGTCAGCGAAGCTTACGGAGAAAGAAAAGCTAAAAAAATAGGTAAGATCACTAAAATCTCCTTTCTCTTGTCTTTGCTAGGTTATTGCTTGTTTTCTTTCATTATTTATTTCGCAAAAGAGCCATTTTTGTCCTTTTTCTCTACTGATTCTGCAGTATTAAATCTTGCAACAGAAAAATTGCCTATACTTTTCCTTTTTTCTATCTCAACTGTGGGATATGAAATAAGTAAGTATAGCCTTCAATCGACAGAACATGAAAAGTATGTGATTAAAACCACTTTTTTAGTTAATGCTTTTTGTATTTTCGGGATGATGATGATCAGTCTTCAAAAAATGCTAACATTAGATTCAATTTTCTTCTTATATTTTATTAACTTTTTTGTTTTAAGTGTCTTTTTTACAAAGAAATTGAAAAGGGAGAATCATGTACCTAAAAATATATAGACAAGTTTTCAGAATATTATTTGGTGCGTTCGTGAGGATTAATACAAAATCATATAACCAATAAAAGAAGTCAAATGCATCGTTGGGAAAATATAGCGGCTGTTGGCTTCTTTATTGCTACTTAATCAAACTTTAATACGCAGATGGAAATTTTGAATTTAACCTTTAAGAGGTTGCACAGATACTTTGGAAAAACAAATTGAAGAGTTAAAAACAAGACCAAAAGTTAAAATATAACCATACTATTTAACTAGATTCTGAACACAACATCTTTATACAAAAAGACTACAGCTACTACGATTTGTTAACATAGTGGCTGTAGCTTTTTTTGATGGTTATTTTTTGTTCACATTTTATTCATTAATTCACTGATCCTATGTTAAACTCATAAATCTCATCACTTCAAGACCTATTATATTACTTGAATAATCTTCCCTACCTTTTTTTGTAAATTCAATACTGTAGTTTTCTCTATTCTCCCAATCAACAACGTTTTCTATAATGATTGCTTCCATATCTTTAACCAGTTTTTTTCTGACTACAAAAATATAATCTAATTTAATTAAATGATCTACAATTTCTCTAAATTTTTTCTCTCCAATGAGCTTCCCACTATTAACCAGATTAATATCTCCAAAAGAAATATCAGTTAATAGCGACTGGACCATATCTGAAACTTTCCTATTATAAAAAACTTCTTTAGATACTATTGTTAAACAATAATCCGATTGAGAAGAGTAAATAGCAATCAGTGATTCTGATAATTCGTCAAGTTCTATAGTTGTTTCGTTTTTTTGAGGATACCACACTAAGTTTTCATTAATTTCAATATCTGGAATAGACCATTCTGTATCTACATGTGCATCTAGTAAAGCTTCTTTACTTCCTGTATCTATTTCTGTTTCTGATGAGATTTGGCATTCTATAAATTGTTCACTCTTTAAATTCACAACAAAACTATTAATTAAAGATATTAGTTCTCTATAAGTAAATATATCTTTATTCAACACATCATCTGCAGATATCCGCTTACTACTTTTCTTTTCTACTTTTTCTAAAAAATTAGCAACATTATACATACGACACCTCATTTTCTACTAAATTAAGGCATCTAATGAATCCATCTTCAACAGGATAAGAAACAATATAATTTTCAATACCTTCTATTTGATTTGAATGATTAATCTTATGACAATTCGACCAAGAATCCTTTGGAAATTTTCCCCCTATAAAAAGTTCTGGTGGAGTTAAGGTAGCATCTACCAAATCCCAAAAATTTTCTCCCCAGATTTGTACTTTTTTTGATTGCCCACATTGTATTTTTATCATTATTTTTATTTTGTCGAACCCTTGAGCGTTTAGTTTTTTTCTCATTTCCTTCATAACCATTAAACAGTCTTTATAATCAAATGTCGTTTTATTTATAAAAAAATCTATGTGGTCTGAATAAACTTCATTAGAACTATCTTGCCACTCTGCAATAAATTCATCTATATTTTCCATGTTATTACTCCTTCATATTAAGGTAGTTTCCAACCTATATCTTGTAACCATTTTAATATCTTTTTAGTCAGTTTAGGTGGCTGACCACTAGAATTATGCCCCCATGAACCATCTCTGTTTAGAGTCCACCTAGAATCATCGAAATGAATATGATCTTGCGCATCTTCTACATCATTAAATCCTTTATCAGCTCTCTTTACTCCTTTAGGTGCTTTACCCGACTGGATCTGATTATTAATTTGATTTGTTGTACTATCTTTTCCAGAAAAATTACTCGTTGTTAAGCCATTAAACCCATCAACAGTTATAGCAATACCAGCGGTTGTAACGACTACACCTTCTGTCACAATCACACCATCTACAAGGATTCCTACACCACCTGTGGCTAACGTTACAACAGCACAACCACCGATTGTCCCAATAATTCCAGTAATTGTCGTAACAATACCTAGTGTCGTTTGAACAACATTCCCTACAATATCCAAAAATTGAGCAACCGCATCTATGCTTCGATCAAGCCAACTTCCTTTCATCGCCTCTGTTAGTTGAGCTGTTAGCTTCTCATCTTTTACACCATTTGTATAAACAACATAGACAACATTTCCAGCATCATCTAATTCTGTCACCGTTTCAACACGACTTTTTGGTTGGCTATCATTATATCCTTTTAAATTTTTAAACCATTGTTGATTACCATAATCAACAATTCTATATCCGTCTCTTGGATTAAGAAAATTTGCTGGATTGCCTAATTGTGCTAATCCTGTGTTTACGTCACTAATCAAACTAGATAATTCCGAATAATGAGAGGCATGACTAGATTCAAAAGCTTGATATTTCTGTAAAATCTCAATATCTTCTTTAATAGGATCAATGCTCTGTTGTTTAAAAAATTCACCCAATACTGGAACATTCTTCATCGATTTAGCCAAATCACTCATTAAATTAGTATATTCATTTTGAGCAGTTTGTAAATCTCTAAGCAATCCTTCCAAATCGTCTGTGTTTAATACTTCATCTGTCTTGCCAACTTCACCAACAAAATCTGTTAAATAGTTATTTAAACTATTGTCCATCTCATAATAAACGTTGAATAGTGCTTTGTCTATCTCTTGATACGCTTGGAGATGGCTCACAGTTGAAACCCAACCACCACCTAATAAATTTCTATTTCCTGCTAATCCATCTATTGAACTTGTCACAGAATTAAAACTACCTACAGCATTTAAACGTTCCGAACTAATACTACTTTTTACATCACTTAGTTCCTCATACATTATTTTCATTGGAGTCCTCCTTTCTAGTTTCTTCATATAGTAATTCAGCTTTTTCATAAACTGCTTTTCTATCCGTCAGTTCGTCTTCAATTTCTTCATCTGCAATAGAAAAAACTTTTGTAAGTTCCCTTTGCTTTTCTTCCAGTTCATCTAATTTTTGATAGACTTGTCTTTCTGAATCTGTCCCTTTAGAATAATGTAGGACACGTTCCCATATCTCTTTTTGTCGATTGATCGCTTTTTGGCACTCTTCATAAGCAAATGGAATCTCTCCAGCTTTCTTTTTCAAACTGTTGAAATCTTCTTCTGCTTCCTCTACCTTCATACGCAAGCTAAATAAATTTTTATCCATCTATTCCACCTCATGCTTGCATCGTTGTTGATATGCTATCTTTTATTTTTTTATCTGCTTCTTCAATTGCATTATGTACGGCTTGTACATTTCTTACCTCTGTGGTTAAACAGGTTTTATAAGTATCAATTGTATGTTGAAAACTAGTTATTAAAGTTTTCAACTCATTTGTTGCTGGACTTGTAGACGTATTAATGCTATTTATTGGCTTAAAATCAATACTTCCCTTTGCAACTAAAATATCCGCAGCAAATTTAGCAACTGCATTTCCATCTGTACTGACCGTTTCTCCCATTTTTTCACACTCCTATTAATTATTACCGTTAACAATTAAACAGCCATAATAATTATAACATCATTGGATAGTTAGGAAACCCGACAAATAAAAAAATATATCTGACTAAAAAATAAAAAAGATCGAGAATAAAAACAGCGAAAAAATGTTACTCTATAAAAATCGTTCAAGAACCTTTGAAATTAATAAAAAATATAGAGTTCCTCACATCCGTTCCCAAAGCTTACAACAAACATTTGTTTCAGATTTACTAAATCAAGGAATTAATTGCCTAATTATTAAATTTCTTTTCGGTCATGCAGAAACTTCTAACAGGATTAGAAAGTTTACGGACATACAAATGAGCAAACAAAAATTGACACAATTAAACGCTTGGAAGAATATAGACAGACAAACCAAACTCTTAACCAAATCAAAAAAGACACTCTCCAAAAGTTTGGAAAGTGTCTTGAAACATTGTAATTGAATGGTACTCGTAAGCGAATAAATTCGCAACGATTCCAATAATTAACGTTTTGAGAATTGTGAAGCTTTACGAGCTTTTTTAAGACCTGGTTTTTTACGTTCTACCATACGGGCATCACGAGTAAGAAGTCCAGCGCGTTTTAAAGCAGCACGGAAATCAGGATCTACTTCTAACAATGCACGAGCGATTCCGTGACGGATCGCACCTGATTGACCAGAGTAGCCTCCACCATTAACGTTTACCATTACATCATAAGCGCCTTTAGTTTCAGTTACGCCAAATGGTTGGTTGATAACTTCACGCAAGTCAGCGTGTGGAATATATTCTTCAACATCTTTTTTGTTTACAGTAATTTTACCAGTACCAGGTACTAAACGTACGCGGGCAACTGCATTTTTACGACGGCCAGTGCCGATATATTGTACTTGAGCCAATGAATTTCCCTCCTTAAATTAGGTTAGTAATATCTAATACTTCTGGTTGTTGTGCAGCATGTGGATGCTCAGCTCCACCGTATACGTTTAACTTAGTAAATTGTTTACGGCCTAAAGTGTTTTTAGGAAGCATACCTTTTACAGAAGTTTCGATTAAACGACGAGAGTTTTTATCGCGTAATTCACCAGCAGTAACAGATTTCAACCCACCTGGGTATTGGCTGTGACGGTAGTAAATTTTATCACTTGCTTTGTTACCAGTTAATTTGATTTTATCAGCATTAATTACAATTACGAAATCTCCAGTATCCACATGTGGGGTGAATGTTGGTTTATTTTTTCCACGTAAGATAGAAGCAACTACAGTTGAAAGACGTCCCATTGGGATATCTGTTGCATCTACTACATACCATTTACGTTCTACTTCGCCAGATTTGGCCATATATGTTGTACGCACGATTCTTTCCTCCAATTTTCTATTCGATGTTTGACATTCACTTGAGTTTCCGGGGCTCATTGTGGGGCAAACAATACCATTTAATATGATACCTTCTATCACTAGTAAAGTCAATGAATTTCTAAGGTTTTCCACTATTTTTCTTCTAATTTTTTACGATTAAAAAATTTTACTTCTAATTTCAAAATAGAAAATACTTAAATATGCGTAATGTATATTACGCACCTTTTAAAAACTAAAATGTATATTATTCCTAAAATATTTATTTTTATGTATATTTATTTATAAAAAGTGTTGATTTTTGCATTTTCAAGTGATATGATGAGAACAATCAAAAAAGACAATTAGAAAATAAGGAGTGTTACTCATGAAAGAAAAAGTTGTTTTAGCCTATTCTGGAGGACTAGATACCTCTGTTGCTGTTAAATGGTTAGTGGATGAAGGATACGATGTGATTGCTTGCTGTTTAGACGTCGGTGAAAAAAAAGATTTAGATTTTATCAAAAATAAAGCTTTAGAAGTTGGTGCTTCTGCTTCTTATACGATTGATGCTAAGGAAGAATTTGCACAGGAATTTGCTTTGATTGCATTACAAGGTCATACCTTTTATGAACAATCTTATCCACTAGTATCCGCTTTATCCCGCCCGCTGATTGCTAAGAAATTAGTAGAATTAGCTCACGAAACTGGTGCAACCACAATCGCTCATGGCTGTACAGGAAAAGGGAATGATCAAGTCCGTTTTGAAGTCGCGATCAACGCCCTTGCACCTGAGCTCAATGTAATTGCACCAGTTCGTGAATGGAAATGGTCACGTGAAGAAGAAATCAATTATGCCAAAGAAAAAGGTATACCCGTCCCTGCCGATTTGGATAATCCTTATTCTGTCGACCAAAACCTTTGGGGCCGTGCCAATGAATGTGGCATTTTAGAAGATCCCTGGGCAACACCTCCAGAAGGTGCTTATGAATTAACTGCTAGTTTAGAGAATGCACCAGATGAAGCGGATATTATCGAATTAACTTTTGTTGAAGGCGTTCCTACAGCAATCAATGGAAACGAAATGCTGTTATCCGATTTAATTTTGGACTTGAATGATTTAGCTGGTAAGCATGGCATTGGTCGAATCGATCATGTGGAAAACCGCCTTGTTGGGATCAAATCACGGGAAGTCTATGAATGTCCAGCAGCAATCACACTAATGACTGCGCATAAAGAGTTGGAGGACTTGACCTTTGTTCGTGAAGTAGCTCATTTCAAACCAATCATTGAAAATCAATTATCACAAATCATTTATAACGGATTATGGTTCAACCCGTTAACCGACGCTTTGATCGCTTTCTTAAAATCTACCCAAAAATACGTAAATGGCATAGTACGGGTAAAACTCTTCAAGGGTCATGCTATCGTTGAAGGGCGTAAGTCTGAAAACAGTTTATACAACGAAAACTTAGCGACTTATACCTCTGCTGATACCTTTGACCAAGACGCTGCTATTGGATTTATCAAACTATGGGGGCTTCCAACCAAAGTCAACGCAGAAGTCCAAGCATCGCTACACAAAAAATAATCACTGATACGCTTATTTTTTCTAGGTTGAATCTATATGTGAGTTAACTTTTACAGTGTTGTAAATAAGGTTATCCGATTCACCTATTTTAAATGACTTATCCAAGGAGAATTTCTTTTTGGTCTGCGGATCAAAATAAGGAAATCGATACGTCTTCATTTTAGTCTCAAGAAATCAGAACAAACGGTTGGCACAGAAACCACTCCTTCTTATTTTCTCGGAGTAAAATGCTTCTGTCCAACCTTCTTTCTTATCACAATGAATAATAATACATAAATGAGGTGTGCAGCATGGAAAAATTATGGGGTGGACGTTTTGAAGGAAAAAGCGAAGCATGGATCGATGCGTTTGGCGCTTCGATTCCTTTTGATCAAAAATTAGCCAAACAAGATATTATCGGGAGCTTAGCTCATGTAAAAATGTTAGCTAAGACAGGGATTTTAATGACAGATGAAGCCGAACAAATCAGTTCAGGACTTACGACGATTCAAGAAAAACTGTTTGCCGATGAACTGACATTCAGTATAGAAAATGAAGATATCCATTTAAATATTGAAAAACTGCTCCATGATGAAATCGGTCCAGTTGCAGGAAAATTGCATACAGGCCGCAGTAGAAATGATCAAGTAGCTACAGACATGCATCTTTATTTAAAAGAAATCGTTCAAGAAGTCATTAGCAAGATCCACTTATTCCGCCAAGTTTTAGTCCACAAAGCCGAAGACAATATTGAGACCATTATGCCTGGCTACACCCATTTACAACATGCACAACCAATCTCGTTTGCTCACCATATGATGGCTTATTACGGTATGTTGACACGTGATCAAGAACGTTTTTCTGAAAGTCTGAAGCGAATCGATATTTCCCCCTTAGGCTGTGCAGCACTTGCCGGCACGACTTTTCCAATCGATCGTGCTTATTCAGCTGAATTACTAGGTTTTTCTTCCATTTACGAAAATAGTCTAGACGGCGTAAGTGATCGGGATTTCATTTTAGAATTCCTTAGCAATAGCTCCATTCTAATGATGCATCTTTCCAGATTTTGCGAAGAAATCATTTTATGGTGCAGTCATGAGTTTCAATTTGTTGAACTAACAGATACTTTTTCTACAGGCAGCTCGATCATGCCACAAAAAAAGAATCCAGATATGGCAGAATTGATTCGAGGAAAGTCAGGTCGCGTATATGGCAATTTATTCAGCCTTTTAACGGTTTTAAAAGGATTACCACTAGCTTACAATAAAGACCTACAAGAAGACAAAGAGGGCATGTTTGATACGTCTCACACGATTTTAACTAGTTTAGAGATCATGGCTGGCATGGTAGAGACGATGAAGCTGAATCAAGCGATCATGGAACAATCCACTGAAAAAGATTTTTCAAATGCAACCGAACTAGCAGACTATCTAGCAAGCAAAGGCATGCCTTTTAGACAAGCTCATGAAATAGTCGGAAAGTTAGTTTTAGATTGTACAAAACAAGGCATTTATTTACAAGAGGTTCCATTAGAACAGTATCAAGCAATTACACCTTTGATCCAATCTGATATTTATCAAACCTTATCATCAAAAACAGCCATTGAGCGGCGGCATTCCTATGGCGGAACTGGGTTTGATCAAGTCAAAGCCGCAATTGAACGCAGTAAGCGCAAATTAGAAAGCGAAGAAAACTAAAAAAGCTTCTGAAAGATAGCATGCCATCTTTCAGAAGCTTTAACTTTTTTTGATTAACGAGTTTTTGCACGTGAATCTGCATCAATACCAGGCGCTTTGCCTAATTTTGCTTGTAGCATCCAAATGTTTTTCTCAATATCTGTTTTGTTTGCAATAAAGATATCTTGTGTAGAATCATCGCCTTCTTCACCAGACACTTCAATTCCTTTTTGGTATAAGTCAGCTAAATAGCGGTAGCCTTCAACTAATTTTTCCATGCGTTCTGGAATTGTACGTTCATATGTGCCGATCTCATCTGAAATACCAGTATGATCAGCAAATTCTTGTAACGTTGAGTAAGGAGCGCCATCTAATGTAATCAAGCGTTCAGAAATAACATCTAACTGATCATTGATTTGGTCCATGTATTCGTCCATTTTAGGGTGTAATGTCAAGAATTCTGGGCCACGCATATACCAGTGAGTTTGGTGGATTACCACTGAAAACTGGCTTAAATCTGCAACTAGTTGGTTCAACACTTCTTTAGTTTGTTCAAATTTCATTATACATCATCCTCCTAAATTTTTATCTACATTATTATTGTAGTACGAAATGAAAAAAAAGTACACTAAAATCTTTCATTTTTATATTATTTATCATTTAATAATAATTATAAACTGAAAGGTCAATTATCATTCGGTATTGGCAATGTATCCAATGAATCCACAATTTCTTTGGCTACTTCATTCATCGCCTCTTCTAGCTCTTTATTCATCGCTTCTGTATTTTCAGCACCAGAAATAAATGCCATGAATAAGTTGGATACAGCCTCTTTTTGATTTTTTGGCACAAACCACTTACCCTTTTCCTTTTCTAAATGCAACTCCAGTTCAACAGGATCCGTCTTGATTTTAATTGTTTTAACTCGCTCTTCCAAAATAGAAAACGTTGCTTCTAGCGTTTTTTGATCATCTTTGGCTATTTCCGGATCAGCCAAGGTTTCTTTTACAAGTTGTCTAGTCATTTCCTGCATTGCACTCACTAGGTCTAGTCCAGTTACATAATAAGAAATCACAGCTCCAGTTTTTGTCTCATCTATTTTAATAATCCTATATGATGTTTTTTCTTTTGCTTGTTGTAATAGCTCCTTTGTTAATTGACTTGCCTCTTTTTGCGGGACTTTTGCGCCTGTGGCCGATAGTCCTTTCGCAAAATTTTGCTCGAAAGCTTTGCTATTTTCATCTAACTCTTTGCCTGCTTGTTTCCCATCGCGAAATCCTTTTGCAAATTCATTTTCTCTTTTTTGATAGACAAGGCGATCAACAAATAATTCGCCAGCATCTTCTGCGGAGATTCCTTTTGAGCCGCAACTTGTTAGGAAAAGTCCTACTAAAAGCAAAGAAGCGATCCATAATTTTTTCATTTCCTTTCCTCCGTTCTCTTACTACTAGTAAAACAAGTTCAGTGCTATTTGTCAAAAAAAGCTTAATCTAAATCTGCTCTTAGTTTTGCTAATTGATGATAGCTCGCAGATAATTGTTGTTGGGTTGTAATAAATAGCGGATATATTTGTTGATAAATTTGATTATTTTCACTATTGGGCTCTACGGTTTCATAAATTTCTACTTGTTCACTAGCTGTATTTAAATCAGTCATTTTGCCTAGACTTTGCCAGCCTAATAGAACAGCACCTAATGCTGACGCCTCAACACTTTCAGTCAATGAAAGCGTATATCCTAAAACATCGGCCATCACATGTTTGAAAACTTGCGAATCAGCAAAACCACCTGTAGCACGAATTTCTTTCACCGCTCCGCCTAGCTCTTCCAATTCTGTTAAAACACGTTTCAAATTCAAACAAATTCCCTCAACCACGGCTCGCATCATCAATTTATCATCATGATTTCGTTTTAAACCAACAAAACTACCCGTAGCCTCTGCATCCCACAATGGTGCACGTTCGCCGAGCAAATAAGGGTGAAACATCAATCCCTTAGCCCCTGCTGGCGTCTC
This sequence comes from Enterococcus silesiacus, assembly GCF_001886225.1. Lineage (NCBI taxonomy): Bacteria > Bacillati > Bacillota > Bacilli > Lactobacillales > Enterococcaceae > Enterococcus > Enterococcus silesiacus. The sequence continues at coordinate 226,762 of NZ_JXLC01000001.1, forward strand.
TTTTACAAGAGCCATCACAGCATCATACGAATTTTCTCCAGCTGCAAGCGCTTCTGTTTGGACTTCCTTCAATAAATTCTCACAAGCCCAGTCGAAAATTCCGGCTCCATTACTTGTGGCGCCTCCAATTACCCAATGATTTTCATCTAACACACAACAAAATGTCTCCGCTTGCGGATGTATTTGAGGTTGGTCAACAATATAACGCAAAGCACCACTTGTTCCGACAGTTAACGTGGCTGTTCCTTTTGTCACCGCACCTAATCCTAGATTGGATAGTGGCCCATCTGCTCCCCCTAAAACAAAAATCGTTTGTGCTGTCAAACCTAACTGCTCTGCCCACTCATCTTTTAAGCCAGTTACCTGATGGGTTGGTGTCATTAATAATGGTAGTTGGTCTATGGTAATTTCCATCTCTGCTAAAGCTAATTGATCCCATTTCAGGTCATGAATGTTTAGAAATCCAGTTCCAGAAGCAGTGCTAATATCTGTAACATATCGATCAAACAAACGATAAAAAACATATTCTTTCATCCCGATAAACATTTCTGCCTGCTCGTAGATCTCACTAAATTCTTCTTTCAGCCAGCGAATTTTATGAAAAGGTGTCATCGGATGCATCGGCAACCCTGTATTTTGATAAAGTGTCTTCCCTAATACTGTATCTTTTAGTTCTTCTGCATACTTTTCTGCACGATTATCTGCCCATGTAATCACACGCGTTAGAGCTTGATGATTTTTATCCATGATGATCAATCCATGCATCGCAGTAGAAAAAGACACCACTGAAATTCCAAAAGGTTGAACTTTAGCCACTACTTGTTTGATGCACGTCACTACTGCTTGGAAAATCTGATTTACATCTTGTTCTGCCATACCTTCTGTTTCCTGAATGAGTGGATAACGAACATAGGCAGATGCCTGAACAGTCCCATCCTCCCTAAAAGCAACAGCCTTTGTTTGTGTTGTACCGATATCTACACCAATTGCTATTTTTTCCATGTTCTCGCCTCATCTCTCACTTTCATTATTCCTAATAAAAAAATATTTGTCTAGTTAAAAAAGCATTTATTTGCGTATTTATTTATGAAAGGAGCTTTTAGATGTTAATTATTTATTTTATTTGCGGCTGTGTGATTGGTTCGTTTCTATGTTTGGTAGCAGAGCGAGTGCCCGTTGGTAAATCTATTGTATATCCTGCTTCCCACTGCTCATATTGCCAGACTAAGTTGAAAATATTTGAATTGATTCCGATTATTTCAATTCTATTTTTGCGTTTCCGTTGTCGTTACTGTAGGCATCAACTATCATGGATTTATTTTTTTAGCGAATTGATTTGTGGATTGATTTGTCTTAACGTGTCGTTTAAGACTATCCATCCTTTGTATTCACTTTTCTTTTTACTTATCGGAGTGGTTCTATCTTTGACAGATATTTTCTATTTAATTGTTGAGCCTAAAATTTTTTATTTGTTATCCGTTATATTATGTATTGGACATATTTATTTAGCACTGCCAGTCTATCTTTTTACGAGTCTGATTACTTTTCTTAGCTTACTTAGCCTAAATTTTATCTTTAAAAATTCAATTGGCGGTGGAGATATTGTTATCCTAACATTGTGGGGAGCGCTAATAGGTGCTAAGTCACTTATCTTTTTATTGCTCATTGCTAGCAGTAGCGGTCTGATTTTTCTTTTATTTTGTAGATTCGTCTTAAAGAAAACAATACGACAACTTCCTTTTGTACCATTTTTAAGTATTGGATTATTTGTTGTATTCCTATGTAAATAGATGGCGAGACAAAAGCAAAACCGCTTCTATCTCGCTCTGACAAGTTATTTATCTTTCCAATTTTTCCGAATAAAACCGGCTCGCCCAGAACCTTCTTTATATAGGTTGTAATGGACGCTATGCTTTTTATAGTAATTTTGATGATAGTCTTCGGCTGGATAAAACGGCTGCGCAGGTTCAATTTTTGTAACGATTGGCTGAGTAAAACGACCACTTGCTTGTAATGACGCTTTCGATTTTTCCGCAATTTCTTTTTGTGATTCGTTTGCATAAAAAATAACAGGTCGATAAGAGTCGCCACGATCAGCAAATTGCCCTAAAGCATCAGTTGGATCTGTCTGTTGCCAATACGTTTCCACTAATTTTTCGTATGGAATGATTGCCGGATCATAGGTTATTTCAACTGCCTCTGTATGGCCCGTCAATCCAGTTGTAACCTGTTCATAGGTTGGATTTTCAACATGTCCACCTGTATAGCCAGACACCACTGAAATAATACCTGGTTGAGTGTCAAACGGCTTGACCATGCACCAAAAACAACCACCAGCAAAAATTGCTGTTTCATAATTATGTTCCATTATTACTTCACCTCTTCTTTTTCCTTATCATAAGCCGAATAAAAAAATAATGATATTGATTTGCCTATAAAAATCCTTTGACATGGGATGGTTCCCATATGGTAAATTGAACAAAAAGAAGGAGATGTACAAAAAATGAAAATCATCATTGAAGAAAACTACGAAAAAATGAGTCGGGTTGCTGCAAATATCCTGTTAGGAAAAATGTACCAACAAAAACGAGTAAACTTAGCAATAACCGCTGGCTCAACACCAATTAAAATGTATGAATACTTAGTTTCCGATGTAAAAAACAAATCTTATCTCGATAATGTTCATTATTACAACTTCGATGAGATCCCGTTCAAACAGAAAAAAGGCTATGGTGTAACAATGACAAATCTCAATAATCTCTTCTTTAAACCAGCAGAAATTCCTGAGAGCCAGATTCATCCTTTAAACGAAAAAAACTACAAAAATCAGGATAAAAGGATTGAACAAGATGGTGGACTAGACTTGATTTTACTAGGCATCGGGGCGGATGGTCATTATTGCGGAAATCTTCCTAGAACAACAAAATTTGAAGATTTAACTTCTTATGTAGGAGAAGATGCTACTGAAAATATGAAAGAGATCTTATTAAGTGAAGTCGGCGGCGATGAAAATGAACGCCCAGACTTTTACGTCACTATGGGACCAAAAAGTGTGATGCAGGCCAAAGAAATTGTGCTTTTTGCCACTGGCAAGAAGAAAGCGGCAATCATCAAACGTGCTTTCTTTGGTCCAGTTACAAATGAAGTACCAGCTTCTTTACTACAAACACATCCTAACTTAACGATCGTACTAGATCAAGAAGCTGCTTCAGAGCTTTACTAAGCAAAAAAGGCTTGAAATCAAATGATTTCAAGCCTTTTTCTGTTTAACTATTTATTCAACTCATTCAAAGCATCTTCAGCAGCCATTTGTGCTTCAATATCAGAGATACTGTAGACATTTTCGCTTGCTACGCCAACTTCTTTTGGTTCCATGTTACGGTAACGAGCCATACCAGTACCAGCTGGGATGATCTTACCGATGATAACATTTTCTTTCAAACCAAGTAATGGGTCTTTTTTGCCACGAATCGCAGCATCTGTTAACACACGAGTCGTTTCTTGGAATGATGCAGCAGATAAGAAACTGTTTGTTTCTAATGATGCTTTTGTGATTCCTAGTAAGACTGGACGGCTTGTTGCTGGAACGCCACCGGCTACTAATGTGTCGTAGTTACGATCTTTAAATTCAGCGATATCTAATAATGTACCTGGTAAGATTTCAGTGTCACCTGGATCCATGACACGAACTTTACGAAGCATTTGACGAACCATTACTTCAATATGTTTATCACCAATTTCTACCCCTTGCATACGGTAAACACGTTGTACTTCACGTAATAGGTAGTTTTCAACAGATAAAACATCGCGAACTTGTAATAATTGTTTAGGGTCGATCGAACCTTCTGTCAATGGTTCACCACGATGGATCGTATCGCCTTCAGCAACTTTCATACGAGCTGTATAAGGAACTGTATACGTACGTGTATCTGTTTTCCCTTTAATTGTTACTTCTTTTTGACGTGTTGCAGGATCTTCAGAAATATCGATCACTTCACCGGTAACTTCTGTGATAACTGCTTGTCCTTTAGGATTACGTGCTTCAAAAATTTCTTGGACACGAGGTAGACCCTGAGTAATATCGTCTCCGGCAACCCCACCTGTATGGAACGTACGCATTGTTAATTGAGTGCCGGGCTCTCCGATTGATTGAGCGGCAATTGTACCAACTGCTTCACCAACTTCAACACCTGAACCAGTTGCTAAGTTACGTCCGTAACAGTGTTTACATACACCATGTTTTGTATTACATGTAAATACGGAACGAATCGTTACTGTTTCAACACCAGCATCAATGATTTCTCTTGCAAGATCTTCTGAAATCAGTTGATCTTCACCGATAATCACGTTGCCTGTTTCAGGATGCATAACCGCTTTACGAGTGTAACGTCCAAGTAGACGTTCTTCTAAAGGCTCGATGATTTCATTACCTTCACGAATAGATTGGATTACTAGACCACGGTCAGTTCCACAATCGTCTTCACGAATAATAACATCTTGCGCCACATCAACTAAACGACGAGTCAAGTAACCTGAATCGGCTGTCTTCAAGGCTGTATCGGTCATCCCTTTACGAGCGCCATGGGTAGAGATAAACATTTCTAAGACAGAAAGACCTTCACGGAAGTTCGAGATGATCGGCAGTTCCATGATACGTCCGTTCGGAGCAGCCATCAGACCACGCATACCAGCAAGCTGAGTAAAGTTGGAGATGTTACCACGGGCCCCAGAATCTGACATCATGAAGATTGGGTTTTTAGCATCCATACTTTCGATCAGTTTTTGTTGGATCTCATCTTTGGCTTTGTTCCAAACAGCAATAACACGTTCATAACGTTCGTCATCTGTAATCAGACCACGACGGAATTGTTTCGTGATATTTTCGACTTGTTTATGGGCATCATCAATGATTTCTTGTTTCTCATGCAATACCATGATATCAGCGATACCAACGGTCATACCCGCATGAGTAGAATGTTTATACCCTAAGTCCTTCATTCTATCAAGCATCTTAGAAGTTTCAGTGATATGGAATCTCTTGAAGACTTCAGCAATGATATTTCCTAAGTTTTTCTTCTTGAACGGTAAGACTAATTCTTGTTCTTTAATGTGAGCAGGAATATCAGTACCAGCTTCTACAAAATACTTGTCAGGTGTTTGCACCGTTAAGTTGTAGTCGGTTGGTTCATTCAAGTAAGGGAATTCTACAGGCATGATTTCATTAAAGATGATCTTACCTACAGTTGTGATCAAAATGCGTTCTTTTTGCCAATCCGTAAACGGTTTGTCGCCAAGTAGAGTAGTTTGAACACCGATACGTGAGTGTAAATGCACATATCCATTACGCCATGCTAACACAGCTTCGTTCATGTCGCGGAAGATCATACCTTCCCCTTCACGTCCGTCTTCTTCCATTGTTAGGTAATAGTTCCCTAAGACCATATCTTGAGAAGGTGTTACAACTGGTTTACCATCTTTTGGATTCAAAATGTTTTGAGCAGCTAACATCAGCATACGCGCTTCTGCTTGCGCTTCTTCGTTCAATGGAACGTGAACGGCCATTTGGTCTCCATCGAAATCGGCATTGTAGGCTTCACAGACTAATGGGTGAAGACGAATTGCACGACCTTCAACTAACACTGGTTCAAAGGCTTGGATACCAAGTCTGTGTAGTGTAGGTGCTCGGTTAAGCAATACTGGATGCTCTTGAATGACTTCTTCTAAGATATCCCAAACTTCATCTTCGCCGCGTTCGATTTTACGTTTTGCGTTTTTGATGTTTGTTGCAATTTCACGTTGAACTAATTCACGCATCACAAATGGTTTAAATAATTCAATCGCCATTTCTTTTGGCAAACCACATTGGTACATTTTAAGGTTAGGTCCTACGACGATAACTGAACGACCAGAGTAATCCACACGTTTACCCAATAAGTTTTGACGGAAACGACCTTGTTTCCCTTTTAACATATGAGAAAGAGATTTCAATGGACGGTTACCTGGTCCTGTAACAGGACGGCCACGACGACCATTATCAATCAACGCATCGACGGCTTCTTGCAGCATACGTTTTTCATTTTGAACAATGATGTTTGGCGCATTTAAGTCTAATAAACGTTTCAAACGATTGTTACGGTTGATTACACGACGGTATAAGTCATTCAAATCACTTGTCGCAAAACGTCCACCTTCTAGTTGAACCATTGGGCGCAAATCTGGTGGGATTACAGGAATAACATCCATAACCATCCAGCTTGGTTGATTTCCTGAAGCACGGAATGCTTCTAAAATATCCAAACGACGGATCGCACGTGTTCTTTTTTGACCAGATGCTGTTTTCAAATCTTCTTTCAAACCAGCAACTTCGCCATCAAGATCAACATTGTCTAATAATTGTTTAACCGCTTCTGCACCCATTGCTGCAGTAAACCCTTGACCATATTGATCACGTTTATCGCGGTATTCACGCTCTGTTAATAATTGTTTTTTCTCTAAAGATGTATCTCCGGCATCAATTACTACGTATGACGCAAAGTAAATGATCTCTTCCAGAGCACGTGGACTCATGTCTAAAACAAGACCCATACGAGATGGAATACCTTTGAAATACCAGATATGTGAAACAGGTGCTGCTAACTCGATATGTCCCATACGTTCACGACGCACTTTAGAACGAGTTACCTCTACACCACAACGGTCACAAACGATACCTTTATAACGAATACGTTTATATTTTCCACACGCACATTCCCAGTCTTTAGTTGGGCCGAAAATACGTTCACAGAACAAACCTTCACGTTCAGGTTTTAACGTACGGTAGTTAATCGTTTCGGGTTTCTTTACTTCACCGTAAGACCAGCTTCTGATCTTTTCTGGAGAAGCTAAACCTATTTGCATACTTTCGAATTTATTTACATCGATCAAAAGGGATTCCCTCCATTCAATTAGTTAGAAAAGCTGAATGAGCTATTCACCGTAGTTTTGAACTAGAAAAAATCATGTTGATCTTTCTAGCCCATAACTAACGGATTTCATTGGCACTTTATACAAAATGTAAAACAATTAGTCTTTTGTATCTTCAGCAGTTTCTATTTCTTGTTCAAGCACTGCATCAGCTGCTTCTTTTGCTTCCGCTGCTTCTTTTTCTAATTGTTTCGCTGATTGTTGTTCTGCGAATTTTGTTAGGGCATCAACGGTGATCAAGTCATCATCATCATCGTCCATATCACGCAATTCGATTTCTTGTTCTTCAATGTCCAATACGCGCATATCTAATCCAAGTGATTGTAATTCTTTCACCAATACGCGGAATGATTCTGGCACGCCTGGTTTTGGAATTGGTTCACCCTTAACGATTGCTTCGTATGTTTTCACACGACCAACTACGTCATCAGATTTGTACGTTAAGATTTCTTGTAATGTGTAAGCTGCACCGTATGCTTCCAGTGCCCATACTTCCATTTCCCCAAAACGTTGTCCACCAAATTGAGCTTTACCTCCAAGTGGTTGTTGGGTAACAAGTGAGTATGGTCCAATAGAACGGGCATGTAATTTATCATCAACCATGTGGGCCAATTTGATCATGTACATCACACCAACAGAGATACGGTTATCAAATGGTTCACCCGTACGTCCGTCATAAAGAACTGTTTTCGCATCACGAGCCATACCCGCTTCACGAACTGTTTCCCAAACGTCATCATCATTGGCGCCATCGAATACTGGTGTTGCAATGTGGATACCTAACTGACGAGCAGCCATACCCAAGTGTAATTCTAGTACTTGTCCGATATTCATACGTGATGGTACCCCTAGTGGGTTCAACATGACATCAATTGGTGTACCGTCTGGTAAGAATGGCATATCTTCTTCCGGCATAATGCGGGATACAACCCCTTTATTACCGTGACGTCCGGCCATTTTATCGCCTTCGTTGATTTTACGTTTTTGAACAATATATACACGAACTAACATGTTTACGCCTGGAGATAATTCGTCTCCGGCTTCACGAGTAAAGATTTTCACATCATGAACGATCCCGCCGCCACCGTGAGGTACACGTAGCGATGTATCACGAACTTCACGCGCTTTTTCACCAAAGATTGCATGTAGTAAACGTTCTTCAGCAGATAACTCAGTTACCCCTTTAGGCGTTACTTTACCTACTAATAGGTCGCCATCTTTGACTTCAGCACCAATACGGATAATGCCCATTTCGTCAAGATCTTTCAACGCATCTTCCCCGACGTTTGGAATTTCACGCGTGATTTCTTCAGGCCCTAATTTTGTATCACGAGCTTCTGATTCATATTCTTCAATATGGATAGAAGTATAGACATCATCTTTCACCAAACGACGGCTCATGATGATCGCATCCTCGTAGTTATACCCTTCCCATGTCATGAATCCGACAAGGACGTTTTGTCCTAACGCCATTTCGCCTTCTTCCATAGAAGGTCCATCTGCTAGTGTATCGCCTTTTTCAACTTTTTCGCCTAAAAGAACGATTGGACGTTGGTTGTAACTTGTTCCTGAATTTGAACGACGGAATTTTGTGACCATATATTTATCTAATGCGCCATTGTCACGGCGAACGCGTACTTCTGATGCATCCACATATTCAACGACACCATCATGTTTACATAGTAAAGCGGCACCTGAGTCATGTGCTGATTTGTATTCCATACCCGTTCCCACAAGTGGTGAACGAGGTTGGATCAAAGGCACGGCTTGACGTTGCATGTTGGCACCCATCAAGGCACGGTTGGAGTCATCGTTTTCCAAGAAAGGAATACATGCAGTCGCAACTGCAACTACCTGTTTAGGTGAAACGTCCATGTAATCGACTCTATCGATCGTTACTTCAAGGTTCTCACTTTGCAGACGAGCCATTACTAATTCTTCAGCGAATGAGCCATCTTCATTTAAGCGTGAGTTTGCTTGCGCTACGATGTAGTGATCCTCTGTGTCAGCAGTTAAGTAATCCACTTGATCGGTTACTTTTCCTGTTGCACGATCAACACGACGATAAGGTGTTTCGATAAACCCAAATTTGTTAACTTTGGCATAACTTGACAAGCTATTGATCAACCCAATATTTGGTCCCTCAGGGGTTTCGATCGGACACATACGACCATAATGGGAATAGTGAACATCTCGAACTTCATAGCCGGCACGGTCACGAGTCAAACCACCAGGTCCTAAGGCAGATAGACGACGTTTGTGTGTCAACTCACCTAGAGGATTTGTTTGATCCATGAACTGTGATAACTGAGAAGAACCAAAGAATTCTTTGATACTTGCAACAACAGGACGAATATTGATCAATTGTTGTGGTGTCAATGTTTCAGTGTCTTGGATCGACATTCTTTCACGAACCACACGTTCCATACGAGCTAAACCGATACGGAATTGGTTTTGTAGTAATTCACCAACTGAACGAATACGACGGTTACCTAAGTGATCGATATCATCTACGTTACCGATGTCTTCTTGTAAGTTAAAGAAATAACTCATTGAAGCTACGACATCCGCAGGACGAACAGTCTTCACACTTGTATCTGGGTAGCCATTACCGATTACGTTAACGATGCGTTCTGGATCTTTTGGAGAAAGAACTTTGATTACTTGAACCGTCATTGGTTCAGTAACCACACCATCTTCACTTGGGTAATACGTTACGCTATTTAAGCCATTATCGATATGTTCACCTAAGGTTTCCATTACTTGGTGAGTTAATACCGTTCCTTTTTCAACAATGATTTCGCCAGTTTCAGCATCGATCAAGGTTTCTCCTAAAGTTAGGTTCAATAGACGTGTTTTTAAATCTAATTTTTTGTTGACTTTGTAACGACCAACGTTCGCTAAGTCATAGCGTTTTGGATCGAAGAAACGAGCGTTTAGCAAGTTACGAGAACTGTCAGCTGTTTTTGGTTCGCCAGGTCGTAGACGCTCATAGATGTCTTTTAAGCCTTCTTCGGTACGAGAATCGCTCGCATTTTTGTGTAAATCTTTTTCGATTGTATTACGTAAGCTTAGTGTTTCACCGAAAATTTCAAAAATTGTATCATCAGAGCCAAAACCTAAAGCACGAACTAATACAGTCAAAGGAATTTTACGTGTACGGTCGATACGTACGTAAGAGATGTCTTTTGCGTCAGTTTCCATTTCTAACCATGCGCCACGGTTAGGGATCACTGTTGAGCCAAAGCCTTCTTTACCATTTTTATCTACTTTTCCATGGAAATAAACACCTGGTGAACGTACTAATTGAGAAACGATAACTCGTTCTGCACCATTGATGATAAATGTTCCCATTTCAGTCATTAGAGGGAAATCACCGAAGAATACTTCTTGTGATTTGATTTCTCCAGATTCACGGTTTGTCAATCGTAGAGTAACATGTAGCGGTGCAGAATAGTTTGCGTCATGCGCGCGCGCTTCTTCTACCGTATACTTAGGTTCTTTTAATTCATAATCCACAAATTCCAAAGATAAATTCCCTTGAAAATCGTCGATCGGTAAAATGTCCTCAAACATTTCTCTTAGTCCTTCATCTAAAAACCATTGGTAAGAGTCTGTTTGAATCTCGATCAAGTTGGGTAATTCCAACACTTCACTGATCCGGGCGAAACTTCTACGTTCGCGGTGTTTTCCGTATTTTACTACGTGTCCAGCCAAGCTCTTCACTCCTCTAATTAAAAGTCTATCAAAACACTAACCGAAAATATTTCTTTAACATTACAAATATTAAATATCTGTAATATTGAGCATTTTTTGCAGTTTTTAGGCAAAAAAAAACCAAAAATAGAATGTGCTCTTGAAAATTTCTCGTGCGTTTCTACTTTTGTTTCCCTATTAAAAACCGGAACGGACAATATTTCGCTCCTGCTTTGTCATTTTTCAGATAGTTTTTGCATCTATATATTGTACTACCTTCTATAGTAAAAGTCAAGGGTTTTTGGGCATTTAAAAAGACTCAAACTCTTCAAAAAAGACACTCAATAAAAATTGAGTGTCTCCTTCCTTTTTTGACGCAACAAGTCTACTGAACAGTCACGTCACCAGTTACTTCAGCGCCTTCTTTGTCAAGAGTTGCAGAAGTTTTGTATTCTTCTTTTTCAAACGTTACCTTACCATCAACTTTTGTTCCGTTTAAAACAAAGCCATTCGCTTTAACCAAGATATCTCCTTTAACAGTTCCGTTAACAATATTGAAGTTTTCTGTTTCAACGATCAATTGAGGAACGGTTACTGTATATTCAGCCGTAACTTTTTTATCGGAGTCTTGTGCGTATAATGCTAATTTTCTATAAATGTCACCTGATTTTTCGCCTTTGTCGTGGAACTCACCGGAAACAGTCACATCTTTATCAAAAGTCAGATCTGCTGTTGCAGCAACGATCCAGTTTCCATCTTTGCTCAACGCTTTTTCGATTACTTCTGGTTTATCGCTGATGGAAGCTCCACTTACTGCATCAACACTTGAGCTCATTGATGTTTCTGTTTTACTATCAGATGAGCTATCTTTAGAAGCTTTATTATCACTATTACATGCACCTAATACCAATACTGTTGCTGCTAGTGTTCCTAATGTGATCAATTTTTTCGAAATCATATACATCCTCCTAATTATTGACTATTTACTTTAATTAAATAATATCATGAACCCATAAAATTTCACAAAGATATCCATCGTTACGTATTTTATCCGCATCAACTTAAAAAAATCACAAAGTTTTTCTACCTTTATGCATTTTCCTTTAACTCTATTATACAAATGTTCAGAAAATTTAAAATAATCTGTTGACAGCAGACTCATCTTTCCTTTATACTAAACACAATTCAATTTGCGGAGGGATTTTTATGACACACTCAATCAACCCACAACTGAATAAAGCTTACTTTAGCTACTTTAGATAGTTTTGTATTCATGCAATCGTGGGTACAAACAGCAAAAACCTGTTTTTGTATCTATGATGGCTAGAGCGCTTTGTATTGAACAAACAGCCACGTAGACAATCCTAAGTGGCGAATAAAGAAGTGTTTACCTACGACTTTTATCAATCCATTTAGGCATATTGTCTGAATGGATTTTTTGTTTTATCAACTATAATTGGAGGAATCAAGATGAAAAAGAAACTAGTAGGACTAAGTATTATATCAGCAGTCGCACTATTAACACTTGGCGCGTGCGGCAATAGCAAAGAAGCAAACGATGGATCAAACAGTGACAACAAGAAAATCGGTGTTTTACAGCCCGTCCAACACGGCTCATTAGATGCTGCTTTTGAAGGCTTTAAAGAAGGTTTAGCAGATAATGGCTTCAAAGATGGCGAAAACCTAACAATCGAATACAGCAATGCCCAAAATGATCAAGCTCAACTAAAAAGCATGAGCGAAAAATTGGTCAAAGAAAAACCAGACTTGTTATTAGGTATCGCAACACCTGCTGCTCAATCATTATTGAATGAAACAACTGATATTCCAATTTTAGTTACAGCCGTTACTGACTTAGTCAGCGCTAAATTAGTTCAATCCGATGAAAAGCCTGGCGGTAACGTAACTGGAACAACCGATATTGTACCGATCGATAAACAGATTGATTTATTATTGACGATCGTCCCCGATGCAAAAACAGTCGGTATTATGTATAACGCTGGTGAAGCAAATTCTAAAATCCAAGCAGATATGGCTGAAAAAGCGTTGAAAGAGGCCGGGGTCAAAACCAAAGTTCTGACAGCTAATTCAACAAACGATGTGCAACAGGTTACTACAAGTTTAGCGAAAGATGTTGACGCAATCTATATCCCAACAGACAATACGTTTGCTTCTGCGGCGGCTGTTATCGGTGAGGTAGCGAAAGAACACAAAACTCCTGTTATCGCAGGTTCGATTGAACAAGTCGAAGAAGGCGGTCTAGCAACTGTGGGAATCGATTATAAATCACTAGGTAAACAAACTGGCGCAATGGCCGCAAAAATTCTAAAAGGCGAAGCAAAACCAGAGGACATGCCTGTTGAAAAAGCGAAAGATTTAGAGCTGTTCGTAAACAAAGAGATGGCACAAGCACTAGATATCGATCCTGATGCTATCAAGGCACCTTAATTCCTAAATAAACGTTGAGAAAAAAGTAACTCACTTTTTTCTCAACCTCTACATAAATATTATTGAAAGAAGCTGATTTTATTGTTAGACATATTACTATCCTCAACCTCTCAAGGTCTTCTTTGGTCCTTACTCGCCATTGGAGTCTTTCTCACTTACCGTATTTTAGATATTGCGGACTTGACCACTGAAGGGAGCTTTCCTTTAGGTGGCGCTGTAGCCGCAGTTATTTTAGCAAAAGATCCTACTACTTGGCCCACACCGCTCCAGTCCTTATTTGACATTCATTATATGATAGCGCCGATCGTGGCATTGATCATTGCTTTTATTGCTGGTATGTTGGCAGGTCTTGTGTCCGGACTTTTACACACAAAATTAAAAATCCCCGCTTTGTTAGCAGGGATCATCACTATGACGGGTCTTTATAGCATCAACTCACGTATCATGGGCGCTCCAAATATTTCTTTGATCGGTACCGATTCGATTTTCTCTCATGCTCAGTCACTAGGATTGACTAAAATCAACAGTACTATCCTCGTTGGTTTGATCATCGTACTGTTAGTCATCGTCCTACTTGTCTTATTCTTTAAAACAGAAATTGGATTAGCAACACGGGCAACTGGAGACAACCTTGATATGAGTGAAGCCAACGGGATCAAAACGGACAATATGAAAATTATTGGCTATATGCTTTCTAACGGTTGTATTGCTTTATCCGGTGCTTTACTTGTTCAAAACAACAACTTCGCTGATTTGAATTCTGGTATCGGAACGATCGTGATCGGACTTGCTTCAATCATCATCGCAGAAGTTCTCTTTAAAAATAAATCACTTGGCCTACGCCTAATCACGATCGTGATCGGAGCCATTCTTTACCGCTTTATTCTTGCCTGTGTCTTAGAACTGCGTGTTGATCCAGCTGATTTAAAATTATTTTCAGCAATCATTTTAGTCATCTGTCTATCTTCACCACTGATTCAAAAAAAATTAGGCTTTTCTAAACTAAGAAAACGTAAAGGAGGGATAAATTGATGCAGCCTGTACTAACAATTAAAAACTTACATCACTATTTCGAACGCGGCACAGTCAACGAAAATCATGTGCTAAAAGGCATTGATTTGACGATCAACCAAGGTGAATTCATTACGATCATCGGCGGTAATGGTGCCGGAAAGTCTACTTTACTCAATAGCATAGCTGGTACTTTACCTATTGAAGAAGGTCACCTAACCTTAAATAACAAAGATATCACCAAGCAACGTGTTGTCGCCCGCTCAAAACAAATCAGCCGCGTGTTCCAAGATCCTAAGATGGGGACTGCTGTTCGTTTAACTGTAGAAGAAAACATGGCTCTAGCCATGAAACGAGGGAAAAAACGTGGTTTAGGAAATGGTGTTCGCAAAAATGACCGTAGTTTCTTCAAAGAACAATTAGCTAGTTTGAATTTAGGACTAGAGAATCGTCTAGGCGCGGAAATCGGTTTGTTATCTGGTGGACAACGTCAGGCAATCACGTTACTCATGGCTACCTTGATTCGTCCCGAGTTGATTTTATTAGACGAACATACCGCAGCACTTGACCCTAAAACATCGATCACGGTCATGGAACTGACTGAAAAATTGATTCAGGAACAAAATTTAACCGCATTTATGGTGACACATGACATGGAAGATGCGATTCGTTACGGCAATCGCCTGATCATGCTTCATCAAGGGCAAGTCGTGGTAGATGTACCTGCTGATCAGAAAAAAGATTTAACTGTTAATGAATTGATGGAAATGTTCCATCAAAATAGCGGCGCTGAATTAAAAGACGATCAACTATTATTAGTTTAAACACAAAGAAGGTGAGGCAAAAGTAAAAAATACTTTTGCCTCACCTTCTTTTCATTTATTTAAGCAGTTATTAACCACCCATTAAAAAGTCTAAAACATTCCAACCATCTGATGTTTGCCCACGGTATAATTCCGTAAATCCGCATCTCGTACAGCTGACTGTGATAAATTTTTTATTTTGAATATCAAAGATCTTTGAAAAGTTTCCTCCTGTGGCTTGAAACTGATCTGATATATAATGCATGTTGCCACATTTATCACAAACGTATTGTTGCTTTTCCATATTTCCCACTCCATCTCTCTAATTCTAACGATCATCGTTCATTCCTACCACACAAGTATAACAAGTTTCTCAAAAGAAATCATACATCCTAAGAAGGATTTTCCCCTCCTCTTCCAGTCGTATTGTGGTTGACCCTCGCTCTATTCATCAGCTACAATGAAATTACTATAAAGGAGCGGATGTTATGTCTACAAAAAGCCAGGTGTTAACCTTATTAATGAAACAAGCACCAGCGTTTATTTCAGGTGAAGAAATGGCGCAGAAACTTTCTTTATCTCGAACTGCCATTTGGAAAGCAATCAATGAATTAAAAAAAGAAGGACACATTATTTCCAGCAGCCGCAACAAAGGATACTGCTATGATAAATCAGATGTTTTATCCGCAGAGGGGATTCGTTTGGCTTTAGAGCCGGCAACGCCTAATCTTTCAATCACGGTTTTAAACTCCTCAGAGTCTACAATGAAAGACGCTAAGCTAGCAGCAATCAACGGTGAACCAAATAACACATTGATCGTAGCAGATATCCAAGAAGCCCCAAAAGGACGATTTGGCCGTCCTTTCTTTTCAAAAGCTGGCAGCGGTATCTACATGAGCATGCTATTAAGGCCTAATCAAAATTTCGAGGAAATGGCGCAATATACTGTAATCATGGCTGTCGCAATCACTCGTGCAATGGATGATTTGATCAAGGTCCAAACCGAGATTAAATGGGTCAACGACATCTATCTCAACGGAAAAAAAGTCTGCGGTATTTTATCAGAAGCCATGAGTGATGTTGAATCTGGGCAAATCTCAAATGTTATTATCGGCATGGGTATTAATTTTTCTGTGAAACAAAATGAATTCCCTAAGGACATAAGAGAAAAAGCGACCTCTCTATTTCCAGAAGCTGAACCAACTGTTACAAGAAACGAATTGATTGGAGCAATTTGGAATCAATTTTACACTATACTAAATCAAATCCCTGAACAAGCTTTCTTAGAAGAATACCGCCAAAAATCTTTTGTACTTGGCAAGACAGTTTCATTTACACAAGCGGGAACCGACTATGAAGGAATCGCCACAGCTATCAACGATCATGGCGAATTGATAGTTCAACTTCATGACAAAACAGAAAAAGTACTCTCTTCAGGAGAAATCAGCCTGAGTAACATAAATCCGACGATTTAAACCACTTGCCAAACAAAGTTATTAAGAATTCCTTAAGAAAAAAGAATTTTTTCTTACAACTATTTGCTAAATATTTCACTTACGTTACATTTGTATTGCGAATGATACAAATATTACAAAAGGAGAATATTTATGAAAAAAATAGTTTTTTGTTTGGTTGCATTATCGTTTGCTCTACCAATCACAAGCTTTGCTGAGGAAACACTATCTACGACTGAAGATTCAAAAGTTGAAAGCTCTTCAACCTCAGCTTCAACACAGGATACAGAAAAAAATAATGAAAAAACTGTAGACAGTAGTTCTTCTTCCACTTTAGATTCAAGTTCCTCTGAAACATCCAACACAATTGGAAATATGTATGGTGATCTTATCAACACAACACTCGTTGTATTTCAAGGAGAAAAAGTGACGGCTGAAATGCTCTACCAAGATGGAGGTTATCACGGTGCTGCCTTTAGAGATCTCAAACTGTTAGAAGATGCTTCAACAAAAAATTTAGGAAAAAATTTAGTCAAGGTTAGTTTCATGCTTTATCCTTGGGAAGAAGATGAAGGAGAAAAACAAGAAGTCACTCTAAATATGGCGTATACGGTAGTAAAAACTGCACCAGCTTACAATATCCAGTTTATTTCTTACGATTCTGATAACAAACAAGTTAAAGGAAAAGTATTATCAGTAGATGGCGTGCCAGCAAGTAACGTTCTTATCTACGGAGACAATACTGCTAGCTATAATTCAGTACCTGCAAACATAACAGGATTTTATCAATTTGTTGATCTAAATAATCCTGTTTCAACAGATGCTGAAGGTTACTTTACACTTCCTTACCAAGACAATTACAGTTTCTTTGCTTTTAACAGTGAAACTAGCGACTATTCACCTGTCTACACATTAAACGATAAAACATTTGCTGGTGCATCTGCAACAACAGACACATCTACACCTGTTAAAAGTTCAGAGTCCGCTCCCGAGAAAAAAGAAGAGCAGAAAAAGGGCTTATTCCCAAACACAGGAGAAAAGAAAAATGTTTACTTTTCAATTGCCGGAATTGCTATTATTTTACTAGCTGTGCTATTTCTATTTATTAAAAGTAAAAAGGATAAAAAGTAGTTTTTGAAAAAAGGGTTGTTAAAATAGATCGTAAAAAAAGAAGAAAGCAGAGTCGTTGTTGGTTACTGCTTCCTTCTTTTTATTTATATTTTTTCTAAAATAATCGTTAGCAATAAACCTACTAAATAACTTCCGTTAAATGCCATCAAGTTTTTTATCGAATAACCAAAGCTTTTAGGCTGTGGCAATTCTTTTTTGAATAGCTGAAGATTTTTCCAAACAACTGGTAATGATACAAAAACGGTCAAAATCGGCCAGCGATATACGCCAAACGGTAATCCAAGTAAAACAACTGCGTAGCACGCTAGCATCAACATTTGGAATAAAACCACTCCATGCTCCCGACCAATGTAGTAAACCAACGTATAACGATGATTTTCAATATCTGTATCTAAATCTCTCAAATTATTTGCCAGCATGATATTCGCAATCGTAAAGACCATCGGTAAAGAGGCCCAAATAATTGCGAGTACTGCCCACAAATTCCCTGTCAAAGCAAATGTTCCTCGCTGCCAATCCAACAATAAGTAAAATGGGCGATTTTCTTGAACATTTAAATAAATCGTCATCGCAAAAATTCCCAGTCCCATGGTAAATCCACTAAACACTTCACCTAAAGGCATTCGAGAAAGCGGAATCGGCCCAAATGTGTAAAATATACCAATAAAACAGCACACACCGCCCATCACTAAGAATAGCCAACCCGTTTTGACCGTTAAAAAGATACCAATAACTGCTGAAAAAGCAATCATTCCAAAAATCATATTTCTAACGAGTGTTGGTGCGATTCCAGAACTACCTATAATATTCTCTTCATATTTATACACTTCAGACTTGGCTTTTTTAAAATCCATATAATTATTGATTGCAGTTGTTGCCATATCAAAAACCAGCATCCCAATAAAAAACAATACTGTGTACCCTATTTGAAACTGATTAAAGTACGCAATAGAAAATAGTACCCCAACTGCAAAGGGAAATAGACTCGCTAATTTCGTCTGAATTTCCACAACTTGCAAAAATACTTTCAACGACATATCCGTTCTCCTTATTTCAGGTCTTTACGATCACCCATCGTGTAACCTGAATCTTTTCCTAACTCAAAAACTTTTTCAATATCTTTACTCACAAATACCTGATCATCTTTAGTAACAAAAATCACATCAACATCTTTCAGCCCTTCAGCATATTCTAAGCCTTTTTTGACGCCCATAGCAAAGACCGCTGTTGATAGCCCATCTCCATCGATCGATTTATTTGTGATTACCGTTACACCAGCAATATCATTGTCAAAAGGATAACCCGTTTTCGGATCGAATAAATGATGATAGCTTTTTCCATCTACTTCTAAAAAGCGCTCATAGATGCCGGAAGTTACCAAGGTTTTATTACTCTCTTGGACCGTTCCAACCACTGTATTACGTGCTTTGTTTGGATCTTGGATTCCTACATTCCAATCCATATCCTTGCCACGAGGACTATGCCCCAGCACATAAACATTTCCGCCTAAATCGACGATTGCAGTCGTTACACCGTTGTCTTTTAACACTTTAACGACTTCATCCGTGATAAACCCTTTGGCAATCGCCCCTAAATCAAGCTGCATACCTTTTTCTTCAAGATAGACTGTTTGATCTTCATCATTTAGTTTCACTTTATGGTAATCAACTAATTTTAAAGCTTGGTCGATTTCTTCTTGTGAAGGTTTGCGGGCATCATCAAAGCCAATATGCCATAATTGTGTGATTGGTCCAATGGCCATATCAAAACCGCCAGCAGAATCCTCGCTGTACTCATATGCACGTTTCAGTAATGGATAAATATCATCGGAAACTTTGACTGGTTTGATTCCTGCCTGTTCGTTAATTTCATCGACCTCTGATCCTTTTTCATTAACCGTGATTTTGTTGCCTAATTCTTTGACTCTGGCAAAAGCTTTTTCTAGCACATCTTTTTTACCGTCGTCATATATTCTTACTTGCACGTAGGTCCCTAGCAGTGATTGTTGATCTGTGTAAGGCTCCTTATTAATTTTTGACTCTTCTGTTTTCGCTTTGGAGTTGCATCCTGCTAAAATGACTAAAAATAGTACAGCTATTAAGATAACTAATGATTTTTTGTTTTTCATCATATCCCTCTTTCTACATAGAAAATTGTCTTATTTATAGTAGCGCTTTTTTTCGTGAATGGGAAGGGTTTTCTATTTTTTGTGAGGTGATTTAGTAAAAATGGTCACTTTTCTCCCTTCGGTCGCCAAGTACTGTTCATCATCCACTCTGGCAGAGCCAGTCGTGGTGATTCTTTGCACGGTTACTTCTCTCCCTCTGGTCGCCAAGTACTGTTCATCATCCACTCTGGCAGAGCCAGTCGTGGTGATTCACAGCAAAAAGCAGAATTCAGAGATCTCTCTGAATTCTGCACGTATATATTTTTTGTTTTATTTATGTGAAAAATTATTTTTTCATTACGATGTTGTCTACAACGATTTCGTCAGTGCTGCCTTTTTCAGCAGCATTAACTAGTTGTTCTGCATACATTACGAATGAGTGAGAGCTGTGAGTTGCGCCTGTTACTACTTCAACATTTGCAGCTGAGCCGTCTTCTTCATTCATTGCTTTAACTAATTCTTCGTTCAATGTTTTAATGTATTCAGCTGGACCTACGCCTGATTTGTCTTTCATGTTTTTGTTGTAGTCAGCGTCATCTTTTTTAGATTTGCCTTCATCATTCACGTTATCGTAGTTAGATTCAGTTACTTTGCCATCTTTAACAACGATTGAAAATTCAGTGTGGTAGCCATTTGAATTATTTTTTTCTTTCAATGAATACGTACCATCTTTAAGGTCAGCACCATTGTCGATTTCGATTGTTTTAGTGTCTCCAGCTTGAGCCGCTTGGATCAATTGTTGTGCATAGTTTTGGAATGATTCACTAGAGTGAGTCGCACCAGTTACAACTTCTACACCGTCAGCGCTTTGTGCTTTAACAAAAGACTCGTTTAATTCTTTGATGTATTCATCTGGACCTACACCTGATTTGTCTTTCATATTTTTGTTGTAGTCTTTATCATCTGCTTTTGATTTGCCATCAGCATTGATATTGTCATAGTTAGATTCAGTGATTTTACCGTCTTTAACAGTCATTTCAAATGTTGCACGGTAACCGTTTGATTCATTTTTTTCTTCTAATTTATACGTACCATCTTGTAAATCTGCACCCGCTTCTTTTTCTGTTGCTTTAGAAGATTCAGCTGTTTTTGATGTTGCAGTGCTTGAGTCAGATGATTTTGCTGTATCTTTCTTTTGATCTGATCCACATGCTGCTAATAAAAGAGATGACAGTGCGATAGCTGTGAAGCCCTTTACAATTTTGTTCATTTTCATTTTTGTTCACCTTTTCCTTTTCTTAAACATTCCACAAAATTTGTTTGTGATATAATTTACATTCTATAGAAAATTACAAGTATGTCAATTAAAGTTATAAAAGAAAGACAAAATTTTACCCATTTTTCACGCTTTTTTAATAATAAAAATTTATTTCCTATATTTAAGAATTGTTATTAGACAAAACCTATAAATCGCTATATAATGAAATCGATTGTGTAATTATTATCATTTTCTATTTTATTTTTTTAAGGAGCGGATTATCAATGACAAAGCAAAAAATTGTCGTTGTGGGAGCTGGTTATGCTGGAGTTTCAGCTACTAAATTTTTAGCAAAAAAATTGAAAAAAGATTCTGACGTTGAGATTACTTTAATTGATCGTCATTCTTACCACACCATGATGACTGAGTTGCATGAAGTAGCTGGAGGACGTGTTGAACCTTCTGCGATCCAATATGACCTGCAACGTTTATTCTCACGCAAAAAGAACGTTACTCTTGTAACAGACACTGTAACTGGTATCGACAAAGACAAAAAAGTCGTTCAAACGAAGTTAGGTTCTTATGAATTTGACCAATTGATCATCGGTATGGGTGGCGAACCAAATGACTTTGGTACCCCTGGAGTTAAAGAACATGGATTTACTCTGTGGTCTTTTGAAAACTCTCTGAAAATTCGTGAACATATCTTGGAAACAGTTGAAAAAGCAGCAATCGAACCTGATCCAGAAGTTCGTAAAGCAATGCTGACATTTGTTGTCTGTGGTTCAGGATTTACTGGTATCGAAATGGTCGGCGAACTGATCGACTGGAAAGATCGTCTTGCAAAAGACTTCAAACTTGACCCTAATGAATTTACATTAATGGTCGTTGAAGCAATGCCGACAATCTTAAACATGTTATCTCGTAATGACGCAGCCAAAGCTGAACGTTATTTAGAGAAGAAAAATGTGAAATTATTGCTTAATGCACCGATCGTTGAAGTAGCTGCAGATCATATCAAATTAAAAGATGGTTCGACAGTTCCAACGCACACATTGATCTGGACTGCTGGTGTTAAAGCAACTTCTGATGCTGCTGACTTCGGTTTAGAATCAGCTCGTGGCAATCGTTTGATTGCAAATGAATTTATGCAAGCCAAAGGATATGAAGATAAAAACATTTATATCGTTGGTGACTTGGTGTATTACGAAGAATTCCCTGAAACACCAACACCACAAATCGTTCAAGCTGCTGAACAAACTGGTCACACAGCTGCTGCAAATATTGTAGCTGACATCAAAGGCAGTGAAAAACACAAATTTAAAGGAAATTATCAAGGATTCATGGTTTCTGTCGGCGCTAAATGGGGCGTGGCAAACTTATTTGATAAAATTCATCTTAGCGGTTTCTTAGCAATCATTATGAAACACATCGTTAACTTGAAATATTTCTTTGATATCCGTTCTGGTTATTACATGTTCCAATATATTATGCATGAGTTCTTCCATATTAAAGATGACCGCAACGTAACACGCGGACATTCATCTCGTTATGGTAATGTTTTATGGAGTGTTCCATTACGTGTATTCTATGGTATGGTTTGGTTAGTCGAATCTATGAAGAAAATTGTCGGAACTGGCGATTACTTAAAACCAAGTACTTGGTTTGGTGATGGTTCATGGTTCACTGATAAAGTAGCATTCCCATTCCCATGGTTACAAGAACAGGTAACAACAGGTGCATCTGCAGCAGGTGGCGGAGCCGAAGCGACTGAAACAACAGCTAAAGCCGCTCAATTTGGTTTAAGCTATGCTTATGGTGAAGAACCAATGCAAGTCTTCGATCATATGCCTAAGTGGTTTGAAAGTGTGATGAAATTCATGATGCCAAACCAAGAAGTTGCTTTGTTCATGCAAAAATTCATGACGATCGTTGAAGTGTTGATCGCTTTAGCCTTGATCGCTGGATTATTCACTTGGTTAAGTAGTGCCGCTACAATTGGTTTAACGATTGCTTTCTGTCTATCAGGTATGTTCTACTGGGTAAATATTTGGTTTATCTTCGTAGCCTTTGCTTTAATGAACGGCTCTGGACGTGCACTTGGTTTAGACCGCTGGGTTATCCCTTGGGTACAACGTACATTAGGTAAATGGTGGTATGGTACACCTAAATCTAGATACGGCAGTAAATAATTACGTTTATAGTAAAAATCTAAGAGAGTTCTAGGTTTACTCCTAGAACTTTCTTTTCTCATTATGATAGAATATATTAAACTAAAAACTACAAAGGAGAGGAAAGAGTTGGATTTTAAAGAATTTATTAATAAAAGTTATTTAAGACCATGGGATATCGCCATTATTCTACTATTGATCATCAGTTCTTTCTTGCCCCTTGTTGTTTTTAGCCATCAACCTGGGAACACAGCCGTATTGAAAGTAGATGGAGAAGTAATCAAAGTCTTTGATCTAGTTGAAGACGGACCAACCTATACATATAAATACGAAGCTTCTGATGGTGATTATAATTTAATTGAGGTAAAAGGTGATAAAATTCGGATCGTAGAAACAAACTGCGGTGATCAGATCTGTGTCCAACAAGGCTGGAAATCAAAAGCGGGTGAAACGCCGATTGCTTGTCTGCCCCACAATTTATTTATCATAATTGAAGCTTCTGATGGGAGTGAGGATGGCAGTTTAATTTATTAAACAAAGCCGAAAACTATGAGTAAAACACAAAAAGATATCTATATATCCATGTTGGTAGCCCAAGGCCTTGTTTTAGGCTTGATTGAAAATATGATTCCTTCTCCCTTCTCATTTGCCCCTGGTACCAAATTAGGCCTAGCAAATTTAATTACGATCATCGCTATTTTTACAATGAGAAAAAGAGAAAGTTTTCTTTTAGTTTGTATGCGTTTGGCGCTAACTACTTTTTTGGGTGGAACAATCATGACTTTAGCTTTTAGTGTCTGCGGTGCTTTCCTTAGTTATTTTGGCATGCTTACACTCAAACAGTTAGGTCCAAAGCGTGTCAGTATTATCGGAATCAGTGCAGCCGGTGGTTTTTTACATAATGTAGGTCAGTTACTAGCCATGTGCTTCTTTTCCCAATCCTGGTTAATGATGTCCTATCTACCATTTCTATCTTTTTTCGGTATTCTTTCTGGTACTGCTATAGGTATCACTGCCAATTATCTATTGCGTCATGTGCGCACTATGCAGCAGTTTCAATTAAATTATGAGCGTACCTCAAACCAAAAATGGAGCCAATATTTTCAGTAACATTTTAGTCTGACCGAGTATAATAAAGGAGTCATTTTATGAACATTCATCCAATGTGGAAAACATATCCTGAATTAGCTAAAGAATTGAACAACACGCTAATGCTGATGGAAAATAGTGTCAATTTAAAAAACAAAGACGTTGAAGAGGCTGTCTTATCGATGATTCATTCCGGCGGCAAACTTTTACGGCCAGCGTATCAACTTTTATTTTCACAATTCGGAGAAAAAAGAGAGCCAAAAAAAGCTGTTGCGTTAGCTGCTGCTATTGAATTATTGCATACCGCAACTTTGATTCATGATGATATTGTAGATGATGCAGATATCAGACGCAGTCTACCTACGATTCGTTCTCAATTTGGCAATAGTACCGCTGTCTACGCTGGTGACTATTTGTTTGTCAGCTGTTTTAAACTATTAGCTGACTACTCTTCTTCTTTAAAAAGTATCCAGCTGAATTCCAGAAGTATGGAAAAAATATTGAGCGGTGAATTAGGCCAAATGGATAACCGCTACAATCTTGAGATGACGATCAATCAATACCTTGAAAATATTTCTGGAAAAACGGCTGAACTTTTTTCACTTAGCTGTTTTGTAGGAGCTTACGAAAGTGGAACTTCAGAACGTTTTGCTAAAAACTGCGGGAAAATCGGAGAAAATATTGGTATTGCCTTTCAAATTATCGATGATGTTTTAGATTACACACAAACACCTGAACAAATCGGCAAACCAGTGTTAGAGGATGTCCGACAAGGTATCTATTCACTGCCGCTCTTATATGCTTTAGAAGAAGGACGTGAGGCTTTACTTCCTTATCTTGAAAAAGGCGAGGCGCTAACAGATACCGAAACAAATAAAGTCTATGAACTTGTCCACTCCTTCAACGGAGTTGCTAAAGCACAAAAACTTGCTGAAAAGTATACCCAACAAGCGTTAAAAGGGATCAACAAGTTGCCTGAAACATCTACAGATGCTAAAAATCAGTTGCTCGTGATCACACAAGCAATCCTTGCTCGCACAAATTAAAAAATAAGGATAAAACGGCTAGCGTTTTATCCTTATTTTTTATCTCATTGTTACAAATTCTTCTGATCCTGTCGGATGAATCGCTACTGTATTATCAAAGTCCTTCTTCGTAGCGCCCATTTTGATAGCTACTGCAAATCCTTGCAGCATTTCATCCACACCTAAACCGATCCCGTGAAGTCCAACGATTTTCTCCTCTTCACCAACACACACTAATTTCATATCGCACTTTTGACGATATTCTCCTAGTGCAAAATACATTGGCGTAAAACTTGATTGATAAATCTTGATATTCTCATCGCCATATTTTTCTTCTGCGGCAGCTTCAGTTAATCCGACTGTCGCAACTGGCGGATGTGTAAAGACCACAGTAGGAATTGTTTCATAGTCCAAGTGCTCGTTTTCTTTCCCATTGAATAAACGTTCTGATAGCCTTCTTCCTGCTGCAATGGCCACAGGAGTCAAATCTATTTTACCGATGACATCGCCAACAGCATATACGCCAGATTGCGTTGTATTTTGGAATTTATCAACTTTTACGTAGCCTTTATCTGTTAACTCAATATGAGTATTTTCTAAACCTAAAGTATCAGTATTAGGTTGTCGTCCAGTTCCAAACACAATACTATCCGCTGTAATTTTAGTCCCATTTTCAAAGGTGATCATTAGCTCTCCAGATTCAAACTTCTCAATCGAACGAGGTGTTGAATGCGGATAAACATGCATACCATCTTCAATATAATGCTCAACGACTTTTTCAGAAAGCATTTCATCAAATTCTCGTAATGGACGCTCTTTTCTAAATGCCCAATGCGTTTCAGCACCTAAACCATGGATCGTTCCAGCAAGTTCGGCCGCTATATAACCTGCACCGACAAATACAACTCGCTTCGGCAGTTCTTCTAAAGCAAAAAAGCCATTAGAATCTATCGCATATTCTTCACCAGGAATGCCCAACTTTTTGGGACGTCCGCCAGTCGCAATCAAAATATGTGGTGCTGTGTAAATTTCGCCACCTGCTTCGATTGTGTGATCATCAATAAATGTTGCATATTCAGATAAAACTTCTACTTTGTTACTATCTAATCCGCGGTGATAGGCTGCATGTAAGTTACTGATGTAGGTTTCACGATTTTGAACGAGTTTGTTAAAACTAAATGCTTTCACATCTACGTCAAATCCATATCCTTCTGTATCACGCTTCATCATTTCCATCATTGAACTTGCTTGCCACATTACTTTTTTAGGCACACAGCCAACATTGACACACGTTCCGCCAATATCTGCGGCTTCAATCAATAAAACCTTAGCCCCATGCATACCTGCACGATTAGCAGAAGCAATTCCGCCACTACCGCCTCCAATTACAATATAATCATATTGTTTTACCATTATTCACTTATCCTTTCTGCAATGAAAGGGATAAGCTATTAAAAGCCAATCCCTCACTCAAATTATTTATTTCTTCTTACGAATCATATCGCCAACTGCTACTGGTTCTACAACCGGCATCGTTAAAATCATCATTGGATTTGGTGCCCGATCGATCGATTCGCCCTCTTCATTATACATAACTTCTACTGTTTGATGGAAGTGATTGAACCCAGGACCATAAAATTCAATTTCATCACCTACACTAAAATGATTTCTCTGGCGAATTGTTGCAACTTTTGTCTCAGGATCATACGCCATCACTTCCCCAATAAACTTATATTGAGGAATTTTACGACGTTCTCCAAATAATTGTTCTTCGTCTGTCGGTACATGATAATAAAAACCAGTTGAAAGTTCTCTTTGTGCCACTTTCCAGAGTTCATCGATCCATTCTTGTTTGCATTCATAATTTTCAGGATCTTCCATATAGGTATCTACTGCTTTTTTGTACACATTTGCTACAGTTGAAACATAATGAATAGATTTCATCCGTCCTTCGATTTTAAAGCTATCAACACCGTTTTGAATCAGCTCAGGAATATGCTGGATCATCGCCATATCGACTGCACTCATTGAAAATTCTTCTTCAACTTCACCTTTATCTGTCAAGTTTGTACGTTCAGCGCCAAAAGGCAAATCATAAAGCTCATATTTCCAGCGGCAAGATTGTGAACAACCGCCGCGGTTCGCATCCCGCATCGACATGTGGTTAGATAACGTGCATCTACCAGAATAAGAAATACACATTGCTCCGTGGATAAATGCTTCGATTTCAACATCTGTATTTTTACGGATTTCTGCTACTTCGTCCATCGATACTTCACGTGCTAAAACAACACGTTCCAGCCCCTCATTTTTCCAAAATTCTAATGTTTCATAATTGGTAGCTGACGCTTGTGTAGACAAATGGATCGGCAAGCCCGGCGCTTCTGCTGCACAAATTTCAATCAAGGCCGGATCAGAAACGATTACTGCAGAAATACCAACATCGCGAATTTCTCTGAAAAAGTCTCCTGCTCCTTCTTGATTGCCTTCATGAGTGACCATATTTGCTGCTACATAAACTTTTGCTCCATGCTCATTAGCGAATGCTACGCCTTCGATCATATCTTCTTTTGTGAAATTACCTGCTCGGCTGCGTAACCCATAAGCATTTCCACCAATATATACTGCATCTGCACCGTAATGAATGGCTGTTTTTAGTTTTTCTAGCGTCCCTGCTGGTGCTAAGACCTCAGGACGCTTCAATGTTCGTTCGTTTGTCATGTGTTTTTTTCTCCTTATTTTATCTCGTCTGGATCCAAATCAAAGAATCCGATATCTAACCCACGATTTTCTGGGTGAAGGGTCTCAATTTGTTCAATTGCTTTTTGTGCTTGCTCACTGGACCAAATACCTGATTCTAGTTTTTCTCTAGCTTCTACGAACAATTTAGCGACTTTCACAAAGTTTTCCCCCGGTGTATAAATGCCATCAAGTTTCCATTTTGCGTAATTGTGCTCATGAAGCTTATCTAGTTCGCCAATTAAATTTACATCATTGTCCGCAAATATATGTGTGCCATGACTATCTTCATAAATCGAGTAATGGGTTTCTTCTTTTTTAGGTTCAGATATAAACAGCCCACGTTCTCTACTAGCTGATTCATCGTTTTTAGTAAAATTGTAGTAATTTTGCAATAATGGTCGTTTTGATTGATGAATACAGGTAGCTCCATAAACAAGCACTTCAGCTGGAACCATCAAATTGTCCTGCATTGCTTTCATTTCTTCAAAAGGCACTTCACGCGCTAAGATAGCACCGATTGCTCCACGTTTGGCCCAAAAGTTGATTTGGCGAGAACTAGTCACCAAAGTCTCTCCATCATAGATGTAGGGAATATCGATTCCATCACGTTGCATCACAAATACAACGCCAGGATCACCGACCGTCACCTGGTCCACGTTAATTTCTTCTAAAAATGCCAAATATTCAGGGACTTTCTTCATTTTTTCTGGATGCATGATCCCATTTAATGCGACAGTTACTTTTTTACCAGCTGCATGCGCTTTTTCGGTAATAGCCCGTTGTTCCTCACGAGAAAACGATACTGGCAAGCGTAACCCGAATGCCTCTTCTCCGATGTATAAAGTGTCTACCCCTACTGCTAATAATGCCTCGGCCTGTTCAACAGACTCAGCAGTTGCAATAAGTTCAATCATTTTGTATCCTCCTTTAAAAGCTGAATGGGCTTGTTCAGCTCTGACTGAAAAATAGGAAATATGGAATGTGGTGTTTTTTGCCACCATCCATATTTATCTTTTTTCCGAAGAGCTAGCCCATGGAGCTAGATAATTTAAAAGCTGAATGAACCCATTTAGCATCGACCGAAAAATAGGAAAATTTGAATGTGACGGTCTTAGTCACAGACTAATTTTATCTTTTTTCCGAGACGCTGGTTCATGAAGCTGGATAATTTTAAAAGCGTAGCAATTTCGTTTAGCCTTGACTGAAAAATAGGAAATATGGAATGTGGTATTTTTTGCCACAGACATATTTTACCTTTTTTTCCGAAAGGCTAACCCGTAAAGCTAGACTAACTTGTTCAGTATCCAACAATATCAATTAAAAATAATGCTTTGAGCCTTTCCACACAGTCTTCTAACAACTGTTTTATAGTAGCACAGGTTCACAAACTTTCCAATAGTCTCTCTTTATTTTAACACCTATTTTTCACAAAAATCCTACTCAAGTTCAGTTTTTATTAAAATAAAAAAGCTGTACAAAACAGATTCGTTTTGCACAGCGAATTATTGATTTAGACTTAAATTGTTTGTAATACTTGTTCTGGTTTAGGTGATTTGACATTCAGAGTTATCTTGCCCTTACTTGCCCCAATCGTTACCTTATCCCCAAGATGGATCTGACCAGAAAGTAATGCTTCACTTAAGCGATCCTCTACTTCTTTTTGTAAAGCTCTACGGATTGGACGTGCACCATATTCCGGATCAAAACCAACTTTTCCAATCACTTCTATGGCAGCTGCAGTGATTTTCACGTTCACATCTTGCTCTCTCAAACGTTGCATGATGGATTTACTCATGATTTTCACGATTTCATGGATTTCTTCTTGGTCCAATGAACGGAAAACGACTGTTTCATCCACACGATTCAAGAATTCTGGACGGAAGGCTTTTTTCAACTCTTCCAAGATTCGTTTTTGCATTGCCCCGTAATCTTTTGTCAGGTCTTGTACGTTGAAGCCAACATTCTTCTCATCACGAATGGCAGTTGCACCAATATTTGATGTCATGATCAAAATAGTATTTCTAAAATCAACTTTACGTCCTTTAGAATCAGTTAAGTGTCCATCGTCTAATACTTGTAACAAGATATTGAACACATCTGGATGGGCTTTTTCTACTTCATCTAATAAAATAACAGAGTACGGTTTTTGACGAATTTTTTCAGTCAATTGGCCACCTTCTTCATAACCCACATAACCTGGAGGTGAACCAATCAAACGACTGGTGCTGTATTTTTCCATAAATTCAGACATATCCACTCGAACCAGTGCATCTTCACTACCAAACATTGTTTCAGCTAAAGCTTTAGCAAGCTCTGTCTTACCTACACCTGTCGGTCCTAAGAACATAAATGAACCAATTGGTCTGTCTGGATCTTTCAAGCCACTACGGGCTCTACGAATTGCACGTGATACAGCTTGAACGGCATCATCTTGTCCAACTACTCGATGATGTAAGATACTTTCTAATTCAAGTAACCGTTCGCTTTCTTTTTTCTCTAACTGCTGTAACGGCACGCCTGTCCATTGTGAAACGACGTTAGCAACATCTTCTTCTGTTACACGATTAGCGTAACCTGAAGCTTCTTTTTCTTCTAACAGTAAAATATTTTCCAATTTACGCACTAGCTTTTTCTCTTTTTGACGCAATCTCGCTGCGCTTTCAAATGACTGCGATTGGATTGCTTCTTCTTTTTCTTGAACTAAACGAGCAATTTCAACACGTAAATTATTAATTTCGGAAGGTTCGTCGGCTAAATCTAAACGAACTTTAGCTGAAGACTCATCCATCAAATCGATGGCTTTATCCGGTAATTGACGTGAATTGATATAACGAACAGATAATTGAACTGCTGCATGCAGAGCGTCATCTGTGATTTCCACACCATGATGTTCTTCATAACGAGAACGGAGTCCTTTTAAAATTTCTTCGGCTTCTTCTGGTGTTGGTTCATCAACTTGCACACGGGCAAAACGGCGTTCCAAAGCAGAATCTTTTTCGATATATTTTTGATACTCATCCAAAGTTGTTGCACCGATTGTTTGCAGTTCTCCTCTTGCAAGTGCTGGTTTTAAAATATTCGATGCATCAATTGCCCCTTCAGCACCGCCAGCACCAATTAAGGTATGCAATTCATCGATAAACAAAATCACTTCACCATCTTGATATATTTCATCAATAACTTTCTTTAATCGATCCTCAAACTCTCCACGATATTTAGTACCAGCTACCAAAGCGCCCATATCTAACATCATCAAGCGTTTTTCCTGCATATCTTCAGGCACTTCACCGTTCACAATTTTTTGTGCCAAACCTTCAGCGATTGCCGTTTTACCGACACCAGGCTCGCCAACTAAAACTGGATTATTTTTTGTACGGCGACTTAGAATTTGAATCAAACGTCTAACCTCTTGTGAACGTCCCACAACTGGATCAAGATCTTTTTCACGGGCTAATTTCGTTAAATCACGTGCTAATGAATCTAACGTTGGTGTTCCTTTCGGCGCAGCTTTTTGAGCTTGATTATTGCGACGACGTCCTACATTTCCACTCATTTGCGGATCAGTAATACCTATTTTCTTCATCAGCAACTGACGCATCTTAGATAAACTTAAACCTAAATTCAATAAAATACGTGAAGCTAATATATCTTCATCTCTTAATAATCCTAATAAGATATGTTCCGTTCCAATATTTGGTGCGCCTAAACGTTTTGCCTCATCACCTGCATAAGCAAATATTTGTTTTGCACGAGGGGAATAAGGTAAATACGCACCTTTAGGATAAGCCTTAACAGTTCCATAGCCAGTTAAGTGTTCGATTTCTTCACGAATATCATTTTTATCTGCGTTCAACTGGCGTAATGACTTCCCAGCAATTCCATTTGGCTCTAAAACTAGTGCTAACAATAAATGTTCTGAGCCCACGGATTGATGCCTAAAATATTTTGCTTCTTCTTGTGCAATAGCTAATACCGCCTTGGCACTTTCTGTAAATAATTCATCCATATTATCATTCCTCCTCGTAACTCAAACGTTCTAAAAATGAATGCATCAATTGAGCACGTAAATAATCTTCATTTGATCCTGCTTTGCCTAAAACTGATTTTCCAAGAACAGACAACATCAGATTTCCTTCTCTTTTAGTGATGACTTCTTCTTCATATAACTTCTGTACAAAAATCAACGCATCTTTTTCTGAAAGTTCATTACCCGTGAACTGAGCAATTTGTTTTAATAATTGATCACTATCAGAAATTTGTACTTTGGCAATCCGAATATATCCACCGCCTCCACGCTTACTCTCAACCGAATAACCTCGTTGAATCGTAAAACGAGTATTGATAACATAATTAATCTGGGAAGGAACACAATTGAACAAATGAGCCATTTCAGCTCTGCGAATCTCAATCTTACTGCTTTCTTCAAGAATCTTCTTTAGATATGCTTCTATTAAATCTGAAGTATTTTGATTACTCATCACACTCATCCTTTTCCCTTGACTAATACTGACCTTAATTATACATAACTTCAACTGTTTAATAAAGAGGAATGCCTGATTTGATAAGAAAAGATAAATATTTATTCTTAGATTTAAATAGTAGAAGAAAAAAGAACAGAGCATTTGCTCTGTTCTTTAAATCGGGAAGACAGGATTCGAACCTGCGACCCCTTGGTCCCAAACCAAGTGCTCTACCAAGCTGAGCTACTTCCCGTAGCTATAATAATAAAAAAAGACTAAACGTTTAAAAGGAACTAATACTTCATTACCTTCTAAAGCGCAGTCAATATTTCAACTATGCACCCAAAGGGAGTCGAACCCCTAACCTCTTGATTCGTAGTCAAGCACTCTATCCAGTTGAGCTATGGGTGCTAAAACAAGGATCAAAGTCAGATATCTTATCTGCTTCGTACTTGCCAACATCTATTCTG